>JAUYSA010000051.1 GCA_030696545.1 Hyphomonadaceae bacterium | reverse complement strand
ATTGCCATCGGCGTTTGCGATAGCCAGCAGCGCATCGGCAAACCCTCTCGGTTTCGATGCAGCCTTCGCGTCAGCTTCCAGCGAGGACAAAGCGCGCTCGCGTTTCAGCGCTGCGACTTCGTCGTGCTTGTAGTCGATGATCGCCTTGAGTCTGTCCGGAACGTTAGCCATTTGATGCACGCTTCAGAGCTTCTAGCGCGGTCAGAGCCTTGCCTTCCGCAATCGACGCGCGCGCTGCGGTGATGCCGGCGGAAAGCGAGTCAACCAGTCCAGCAACCTGTATCGCGGCGCCCGCGTTCACCGCGACGAGATCCGCGAACGGTCCAGGTTCGCCGTGCAGGAGCCGCGTAAGGGAGGCTGCGTTCTCCGAGACGGAACCGCCGCGTAGCTGGTTCAGGCTAGCGCGTGCCACGCCGATCTGCTCCGGCATCAGCTCCCGCACTGTCACCATGCCGTCCTTCACTTCGGCGACCAGCGTTACGCCGGTCGCCGAAATCTCGTCCATCCCATCCAGACCATGAACCACCATCGCGCGCTCCGCGCCCAGCGCGAGCAGGGCGTTGGCTACGGGCTCAACCCATTCCGGCGCGAACACGCCGAGCACTTGGCGTTTCACTCCAGCAGGGTTCGCCAAGGGGCCGAGCATGTTGAAAATGGTGCGGATGCCTAACGCCGTGCGCACCGGCGCGACATGTTTCATCGCTGTGTGGTGCTGCTGCGCAAACATGAAGGCGACGCCGGCGTCGCGGAAGCTTGCTTCTATCTGGGCGTCCGTAGGCGACAGGTTCACCCCCAGCGCTTCCAGCACATCCGCAGAGCCCGCGCGGCTTTTCGAACGGTTGCCGTGCTTCGCGACAATTGCGCCAGCACCCGCCGCGACGAGCGCAACGGCTGTGGACGTATTGAGCGATGTCCACGACAGGCCGCCCGTGCCGCATGTGTCGATAGCGCCAGCCGGCGCATTCACGCCGCGCACGTTTGCGCGCATGACGCGCGCGCCTGCGACAATGTCCTCAACCGTCTCGCCGCGCGTGCGAAGGCCCATAAGGAAAGCAGCAATCAGAGCGGGTTCTGCTTCGCCCGAGAGAATAGATTGAAATGCTACGCCGATTTCGGCGGGGCTTGGGCGCTCGCCATTCGCCAGCTTGCCAACAGCGCTGCGGACGGCGTCGCTCACTTCACCCCCGCCCGCTTGAGGAAATTTGCCAACATGACCTTGCCGAACTGCGAACCGATGGACTCCGGATGGAACTGCACGCCGAATACGGGGCGCGTCGCATGGCTCACGGCCATGATCTCGCCGTCCGCTGTTTCAGCATCCACCGTCAGTACGTTGGGTATTCCATTCCGGCGGATAGCCAGTGAGTGGTAACGCACGGCTTCAAAATGCTCTGGCACGCCCTGGAACAGTTCGCCGCCAAGCACTTTCACGTCCCACGCTTTGCCGTGGACGATGTCCTTAGCGCCTTCAACAATTCCGCCCATTGCCTGTCCAATCGCCTGATGGCCAAGGCACACGCCAAGGATTGGAAGGTCATCCGGCGCGATCCGGATCAGCTCCAGACAAATGCCCGCATCGTCCGGCGTGCATGGCCCCGGTGACAGCACAATCGCGTCAGCGCCTTTCGCCAGAGCTTCATTTGCGGTGAGCGCATCATTGCGAACGACTTCGACTTCCACTTCAGGGCTAACGTCCTGCAGATAGTGAACGAGATTATAGGTGAAGCTGTCGTAGTTATCGACGAGAAGAACCTTGATCGTCATCGGTTCCCCCGGTCATAGCGCGCTGCTTCTTCAGCCGCGCGGAAAAGGGCGCTGGCCTTGTGGACGGTCTCCATGAACTCGCTCTCGGGGTTGGAGTCATAGACGACGCCGCCGCCCGCCTGCACATGTATTTGGCCGTTGGCGAAGATAGCCGTTCGTAGTGCGATGCACGTATCCATGTCGCCGCCCGCGCCGAAATACCCGACCCCGCCGGCATAAACGCCGCGCGCGTGAGGTTCGAGTTCGGTTATGATTTCCATCGCGCGGATTTTTGGCGCGCCAGACGTTGTGCCAGCCGGAAATCCGGCCGCAAGCGCTGACACCATGTCCTCGCCCGGCTTCAGCTTGCCCTGAACGTTGGAAACGATGTGCATCACGTGGCTGTAGCGCTCGACGGTGAAGCTCTCGGTGACTTCAACCGACCCGCGCGCTGCGACCCTGCCGACATCGTTGCGGCCGAGGTCGAGCAGCATCAGGTGCTCGGCGCGCTCCTTTGGATCAGACAGGAGCTTCTGCTCGTTCGCGAGATCGGCCTCCGGCGTCGCGCCGCGCGGAAGCGTGCCCGCGATCGGACGGACAGTGACGGTTCCATTTCGCACACGCACGAGGATCTCCGGGCTTGAGCCCGAAATCTGAAAGTCGCCGAAGTTCACATAGAACATGAAAGGCGAGGGGTTCAGGCGCCTGAGCGCGCGATAGAAGGCGAATGGCGAACGCTCGAACGGCGCGGAAAAGCGCTGGCTCGGAACGACCTGGAAGATGTCGCCGGCGTGAATGTATTTCTTGGCCTGTTCGACCATCGCGAGGTAGCGCGACTTCTCGGTATTCGAGTTGAACGTGATCTTCTCGATCGGCGCATCATTTGGCCGGGAAGGGGGCATTGGCTGATCGAGCTGCGCCTCGACAGCGTCCATCCTCGCCAGCGTCGCAGCTTCGCCGCCGCGTTCAGGCGCAGCGATGATGATCTCCTGCCGAACGCCGTCGAAAATCAGCACGACGCCCGGCCGCATCAGCATGGCTTCGGGTACGCCATTCGGATCAGGTTTCGCCGCCGGAAGTTTCTCGACGTGGCGCACCATGTCGTAGCCGAGATAGCCAAACGCGCCCGCCGCCATTGGCGGCAAGCCGTCCATTCCCGAAACCTTGCAGACGTCGATGAAGCCGCGCAGCGAGGCCATCACATCGTTCGAGGCAGAGACAATTTCCTTGAAGTCCTGCGCGAACGATGTCTCGGCCTTGCCGTCCTTTACCCGCCACCACAGGTCCGGCGCCATGCCGATGAAGGAATAGCGCCCACGGGTTTCGCCACCCATGACGCTTTCGAACAGAACCAGTCCAGCCGACATTGGATTGAGCTTGAGCATCGCCGAGACCGGCGACTCCGTGTCGTCGACCCGGCGCCGGACATGAAGCCGGGGCAGGGACGCGCTCATGATCCCTCGGGCGTGAGATAGCTTTCGAAATACTGCCGGATCGCAACTTCGTCGCGCTTGATCTCGACTTCTTTCTGCAGGCCGCGAATGAACACCTCGCGCATGTCGTTCTCCAGCGACTGCGCGACTTGCGGCGCCACCTGCGCACGCAGCGCTGCAGCGGTTGCGGTTGTCACGGGCTCGACCTTGTCCACCCGCACCACCCAAGGCTCGCCCTGCTGGCTGGTGACAACGCCCGTGACGCCTTCCTTGAGCTCGAACGCCGCCTGAAGTGCTGCGGGATCCATCGCAGGCGTTCCTTGCCGCGTAGTCGTCAACACTGGCAGGACCGTTAGCTTCGACGCTGCGGCAGCCTGATCGAACGTCTTCCCGGCATTCACGGCAGCAACCATGTCATTAGTCGCCTTGGTCGCGGCATTCTTGACCTGCTCAACGAGATACAGATCGCGCACGCGAGCTTTCACGTCCGCGAAGGGCTGCGTGTAAGGCGGCACGATCTCGTCGAGGCGATACATCGCCCGAACATTGTCGCCCTCGAACAGATTGGTCATTTGCCCCGGCTGCAACGTGAACAGTTCGGCAAGCGCGGGATTGTTGGCGAGAAGCTGTGACTGGTCGCCACGAACCGTGCGAGCGTTGCTATCAACCGGCATCAGCTGGATGACAGGGAAGCCGAACTGCTTGCCGATTTCTTCAAGCGGCTGCCCGCCTGCAGCATCGCGGAACTTCTCGGACTCGTCTTCGTAAAGGCGCGTGGCGTCAGAGAGCGACATGTCGCGGCGAACTTTTTCGGCAACCGTTTCGAATGGTTGCGGAATGCCGGGCGTCACCGATTTGATTGCAACAGCAAACCACGGAGTGGTCTCGCTGAGACGCAGCGGCACAGTGTGAACCCGGCCAGCAGGCAGCCCGAACAGAAGATCGCGATAGCGTTCGTCGCTGACTTCCTCAGGTTTGACCTTGAGGTCCTTCTGCACCAACCCCGGCACGCGCTTCAGCGCTTCATCCGTCGCAACGCCTTGTTGCGCCAGGTCGATGAACGTCTGCACCGCATTGCGGTCTTCGGACGCGTACTCAACGACTTCGCGCGTTTCCGGTGTGGAGTAGTCCCTGATGCGTTTTTCGTATTCGGCCTTCACCTGCTCGTCGGTCAGCTCGACACGATCGAGAAAGTCGTCTGCCGAATAGCTGAGAACAGAAATCCGCCGGCGCTCAGGTTGCGCGAACTGTTCCTTGTGAGAGTTGTACCAGCCTTCAAGCTCTGCGTCGGTAGGCTCTGCAGGCTTCGGGACCGCGGCGTCAGTCAGGCGCGCCACGGTCAGCGTGCGCGTTTCGCCAATATAGTTGATCACCGGCAGGGAGAGAATGTCCGGCACCTTGATCGCGTTGAAGGCGGCGGAGGTGACGTAACCTGCGGT
>JAUYSA010000485.1 GCA_030696545.1 Hyphomonadaceae bacterium | reverse complement strand
ACCGCATAGGTCACCCCAATCTGCGGAAGCGATGTCTCATGTTCCAAGAGCAGAAAGGAATAAGCAGCGCCAGACTGCCCATTAAACTCAACTCTCTGGCTCAATGAATTCTCCATCTCGCAGCGTGGCGCACAGCTCTGTCAGTCTGAGACGGGCAGCCTTGGACCATAGAAAGGTTGTCCGCGCCGCGAAAACGAGAGGCGTGCAGCCAGGTTCCGGCCCCCATCAAACGACCGAACTGAGTGCCAAGCTGAGGTGCGGCTGTTCCATCTAAAACGACAGACGCTGCAACGAGGCAGCGGTATCGACGTTTCCGCCGCGTTGGAGAGCTTTGTCCCAACGGCAGCGCTCCCTTCACCCTGGCGCATGCCAAGCTGCGAAAGGTCGAAGCATGACCGAAACGCTTAGCGCGACATTGCCCAATGATGTGGAGCACCTAGTCGCGGTTGTGCTCAAGAAAGCTTGCGAACAGGAGCTCAAACTAGCGACCGCGGAGAGCTGCACCGGTGGTCTCCTCGCATCTCTGCTGACCGACGTCGAAGGATGCGCTCACGTGTTTGATCGTGGGTTCGTAGTGTATACGAATGACGCCAAGACCGATCTTTTAGGCGTAGCCCCTGAGGTCTTAGCTCGTCTTACCGCCGTATCACCGGAGGTCGCCGCGGCGATGGCGACAGGGGCCCTCTTGCGGTCCGATGCAGACATCGCCGTCGCCGTCACAGGCTTTGCAGGACGCGGGGGGCCAGGTGAAGAACCCGGGCTGGTGTATATTGCTGTCGCTCAGGCGGGCCGGGCGTCCAGAGTAGAGGAGCAGCACTTTGGGGACGTTGGTCGGGGAGCCGTGAGGCTGGCATGTCTGCGCCACGCGCTAAAAATGCTTCAGGACTCACTGGGATGAGGGCAGCACAAAAAGCCAGCTCTAGTCTCTACCAAGATGTTGGTCTCAGTTCAGGATCGGCGGGTTGTCGGGCATCATCCGCACGACTAAGCGATGACGGTCGTCATAGACTTGGATGTCCTTAAACTGTGGCCACTGGTGGACAACTTCGCTGATCGCTTCGGCAAGCTCGAACGCATTGTCCGCGTAAATTTTTTGCACCTGCGGCACGGTGGTGTCGGGAATTTCAATCTGGCAGTTGTAGCGCATGACGTCATCCCTGCGCGGTGTCCAAATGCATCGGACGACGTTGAAACGGGCCGACCTAGCGCCAAAACAGTATTGGTCGGTGGAGGTTCCCATTGCTAAGTCAGTCGCAACCGGCACAGGAAGGCCTAAGGTATGAAGGGGCTTAGCCGTTTGCTGAGGGCGTATCTTGCGCGACGATTTTGGGGTTCGTCCCGCGTTGATCCGGCACGGCCATTCTATCTACTGAGGTCTGGCCAAGCCGAACGCCCTGTCTTTCTGCGTGAGTCTCGCGCACGTCACCAAGCGCGCCGGGCTGCTCAAGATCCGCTGACCTCGTGAAGGACCGACCATGGAGAGTTGCGACGTGCTGGTGGTCGGCGCCGGGCCAGCCGGGCTGACGGCCGCGATCTATCTCTCGCGCTTTCGGCGTCGGGTGGTCGTGCTCAGCGCAGGGCCTCCGCGCGCGAGCTGGATTCCCGAGAGCCACAATACCCCCGGATTTCCGCATGGGGTTGGCGGGGTCGAATTTCTCAGGCGCCTGACCGACCAGGCCGTCGGCTTCGGCGTGGAGATCCGCGAGGTCGACGTTGAGGCGCTCAGGACGACAGAACCCGGCTTCGAGGCCGTCTGCGGCGATGGACCTATCCGCGCCTCGGCGGTCCTGCTCGCCACCGGCGTCCGGGACCATCTGCCTGACCTGCCCGGGCTTGAGGCGGCGATCCTCCGCAGCGTCGTGCGCTTGTGCCCGATCTGCGACGCCTATGAAGCCACGGGCCAGCGGATCGCGATCCTTGGCGACGGGCCGCTGGCCAAGCGCGAGGCGGACTTCCTCAGGACCTACTCGGACGATGTGACCGTGATCGCAACTTGCGACAGCGATCTCAGCTTCAACGAAGCCTCAGTGCAGTGGACGCCGCGCGGCGGACTTGAGCTTCGAACCTTCGATCATCTCTATATCGCGCTTGGATGCGAGCCCCAGACCGATCTTGCCATTGCGTGCGGAAGCCGATGCGACGATCAGGGAAATCTCATCGTCGACGCCCATCAGATGACCTCGGTGGACGGCCTTTATGCGGCCGGAGACGTTGTCCGCGGCCTGAACCAGATCGCCGTGGCCACAGGCGAAGCCGCCATTGCGGCGACGGCTATCCACAACCGGCTACGCCAGAGCGCACCAGAACGGTAACCGCGGCCGGTTCGTTTATTCGAGTGCGCGGCTGTCCAAGATCCGCTTGGCGGCGAGGCGCAACTCGGATGCCTTGCGTGTCTGGGTAGAGATCGATTCCTGACCGAGTTTGTTCTCGCGGATAATCTGCACTGCTAGCAGCCGCGCCACCACTTCGGGTTTGAGCGCCATAGCACCCAATTGGCTCGATCTCTCGTGACCTTGCACGGACACGGTGATTGCGCCCTCCGTCACGCGCCACTGTGCTGTGTGCGAAATTCGATCAACCATGATGTCTAAGTGTTCAGACATGCTCGGCTGCTCCTCAACTTACAGTAGTCCCTGTCGTAATGGTGAGATGCTTGAATGAAATTTGGGTGAATCTAACCAGAAATGGAGTTGATCAAGGATTTATGTGCTCAATAGTTAAGCTTGGCCCGATACGCGCCCTAATGTCGACTGATCGACTAAAGATTTGAAGCGCTTCCTCCCGGCTGTTTAATGGGAATCTAACGCTTCGCGCCCAATGTTACGCTGCGGGGCGTGGCCGATGATGAAGTTCAACAATGCACGTGGTGGTCGGGTAAGTCCGAGTCGGAGCCGCGCTCGCCTTATGTGTTCGAGGCTTGGGGCGAAGTTCCTTAAGGACCGCTCTGGGGGCGTTGCGGTGATGTTCGGGTTTTCAGTCCCGATCCTCGCAGTGCTTGTCGCCGGCTCGATCGACTTAGCCTCGCTGCTATCAGATCGCACCACGATCCAGGACGTCGTAGATGCAGCCGCTGTCCAGGCGGCGGAGCAGGCGAGCGTGAGCGACGCGTCCTCGTTGGCGGAGCGCAACAAGGCGTTCGTCGCTGAACATCTCGCGAAGATGAATATCCGCTTGTCGTACCAGGTGAGCACGACCGTCACGAAGGATGGTCAGGTCACCGTGGGGGTGCACGGATCCCGCACATCCTACTTCGCGAACATGTTCCCGCCTGGTGGGTGGCCAATACACATCGCGGCGACGGCGACCCCCATGGGCATGGTGCCGCTCTGCGTCCTCAATTCTGGGGTCGCCAAGGGCGATCAATTGGAGATGAAGGACAACGCGCGCATCACGGCGGGCGGCTGCCTGGTTCACGCGAATGGTGACATCAAGGTCTCGAACACCGGGATGCTCGCGGCTGCGCTGATCCAAAGCGCAGGCTTGGCGACTGGACGCGTTGTTCCGACGGCGCAGCAAAGCGCCCCGACGATTGACGATCCTTTCGCCGGGATGAGCGTCAAGACCCCGCCCGGGCTCTGTGTGCCGTTGGACATGTTGTTTGCAATCGGCTTTCACACACTTGCACCTGGCACGCACTGCGGCAGGTACAAGGTCGAGAAGGACACCACCCTCAAGCTGCTGCCTGGAGAGCATTTCTTCAAAGGTAAGCTTGAGCTGACCAAGAACGCCATCCTTCAGGGAAATGATGTGGTCTTGGTGTTCGACAAAGACTCGGATTTCAATTTTGCGGACCAATCGAGCGTTGATCTGACTGGGCGCAAGTCCGGCACTTATGCGGGCTTCGTCATCGCGACGACGCGGGAGAACACCCGTGCGTTTGCAATTTCGAGCGATAGCGCGCGTCAGCTCCTAGGCACGATCTACATTCCATCGGCGACGCTCGAAGTCACCGGGATGGGAAGTAAGATCGCCGACCAGTCCGCATGGACCGTCATCGTCGCAAAAGACATCAAGATGACCGGCAGTCCGAACTTGGTCATCAACTCCAACTACGCGGCAGCCGAAGTCCCAGTGCCAACTGGGGTGGGCCCGAGCTCCACCGGCGCGCGACTGAGCTACTGACAGCGAGACTGCAGATGAACGAACTATCGAAGCTTCTTTTCCTCGCGGGCGGAGCGGCGACAATCCTGGGGATCGCCGCCTACCTCTACGCCTATGTGGCGCGCCCAAAGGCTTTCCGTCCGCTTCACGCAGTGACGCTATGCGCGAACCTCATGGCGCTCGCACAGTTGCTCGCACTGGTTCAGGAAGAACGTACGAGTACAAGCCTGATATGTGCTTTGCTGTTCGTCACCGTGGCCACTGCCGCTCAGAGCCTCGTGGCCATACGCAGCAGGAAGGCGCGCTCAAGCGACCGTGGGACAGAACCCCAGCTGCGATCGGTAGGATAGCGTCCGATAATTGAGTGTTATCGAACACGAGAAGCCGCAGGGTTAGGCGCATAGCGCCCGCAGCCTGCACGCCCATTCAGTCCTGGTCACGCCTGGATAAAACTGCATGGACGGCAGCCAACAGCGCGGTCTGCGAGATTGGCTTTCGTAAGACTTGCTGCGCGCCAGCCGCTATGGCGGCCCGCAATGGAATATCAGCATCGAGTCCGCTGACGCCTGCAGACATTCCGATGATCGGCGTGTGTGAGGCTCGCTCTCTGAGCGCTCTGATAAGCTCCAGGCCGTCCATATTCGGCATGAACATATCGGTGACGATCAATCGGAATTGCCACTCGCCGACCGCCTGGAGGGCCTCCATTCCGTCCGCCGCAAATTCGACCGTCAGCCCTGTCTCTCGGAGATGCTCGCCGACGATCTCCCGCATCAAGGGATCGTCGTCGACGACTAGGGCTCGGTGCATTTTGGCCTGAACCTTTGGGCCGCCGAAGGCGGATGAAACGTCCTCGGGCGGGAACAGTACAAAGGTCCGTAACGCCCAGGCAGGGAAACGGCGCCCCGTGGCGGAGATCTAGGGGTGTCGGATCGAACCCAAGGCTGCCTAGCGGCCAGCATGGTCCCCATTACGGGAAGACTCCCCGCTGTGGGTCTCCTTCCAGTACGGATTATCGTTCGCGATGACCAAGGCCGCGGCGAAGCCTAGAAGACCCACAAGGAGGGCCGCTAAGCGTCGGGTGAACCGGGGGAGTCCCGATTGATTGTTCACACCACGCGACGTCATGCGCGGGTTCCATAACAGGCGATTGGCGAAGCGAACCGCTCAACTCCGGCCAGCAACAGCCAGGCGTTTTCAGCTTGGTCGCAGATGAGGCGCTTAGGTGCAACCGAAACGCGACCGCCAAGTTGCGCACAAGCTAGAGCATTGGCGAGAAATTGTTGCCGCTTGGACATACTTCGATCTCATCGAGGCGGGAGCATTTGGCCCTCTGCTGCTGGCGGCCTCGGGCCGTGACCAACAATACCGCTAAGCTAGACTGGTTAGCCCTCAGTCAGTTTTTAATCGGTGCCGGCGGCTCATTTGCCGCACGCGCACAAGCGGCCTTCGCACAACGTGAGGCCGTGGTGCCGGCGCGCACGTACGGGGCCAGTGGGGGCTTGAGCCGTAGACCGACGCCGTCGCGGTGGGCTGCCTTGGACGTCTTCACCATGCGGCCAGAGGCCTGTTTTCGCGAGAAGCCTGGAGACGGTACGCAACCCGCCGAGAGGCTCAAGAGGCAGGGTTTGACGAGCAGCAGTTCCTTGCAAGAGGTGAGGCGATCTAGTTTCCGCGCTGAGGCGTGCCCGCGAGATGTTCGATAAGACCCAATCATCGGACACTGCGCAGACCATTCAGCCAAGCGCAAAATCCGTCGCTCGCGTTTCCCCCACACCGCCGGCTCGCCGAAGGTGAACCCCACGACCGGCGCCGCAAATGTGAAACGCCGTTCCGGCGGTGTCTTCAAAAAATGATCAACACGTCCTGGCCAGACCCACCATCGTGGGTTGCCGACCTCAGCCACATGAAGGGTGCCTTGCTGCCGACACGTAAGCTTCTAAATCCGTCGCGGCGTTGTCTCCAGCGACAACTCCGCGAGATGTCTGCGCGCACCCTGCGAGACGGCTTCAGCTTGAAAAGGGCTGTCGGCGCCAGGGAGGAAGAACGTCACCATTTGGCTGTTCATCGGTCGCTACAGCATTGTCTGTCGCTGAGATTTAGAAGCGAATGATCGCGAGTTGTTCTCGCACCTGCGCCTTTGTCATGGCGCGTTGAGTGATCAGGGGCTCGGCTTCCACCACCGTTTTGGCCTGATCTGTCTGCCACTCGGGTTGAGTGAATCGTCCGGAGTTCATCATCACCGTCTCTGACCCGGTCTGCACCATGACGTTCATGCTTGCGACCTGGCTAGACGACATCGACTCAGCCCCAGCCGCATTGTTAGCGCTCCACATGGCTGGAGCGGTCGCCGCAGCGACTCCAGCCACAGCGCCTTCGCTGGTGCCGGGCACGGCGCTAGCGGCGTCTTGGACTGTGGTGGTGACTGCGCCGGCAGCATTTCCCAAGACGCCAGTCGCAACCGCCGTTGCATCGGTAGCAGAGGCTACTGGGGTGACGGCAGGGGTCAGGATGTCGGTCGCCGTCGCCGCCAGGGCGCCGGGATCAACACCAGCTACCTGCGCTAACGCTAAAGTGGCAGGGGCAAACAATGCTCCGACTGCGAAGCCAATTCTGAATATCATAAGAAGCTCCTGTGCCGATACGGGACGCAAATTGCGCTTCCTAATCAGTAACGAGCTCTAAGCTATAATAGATGCACGTCTTGAGCCCTCATGGGTTCCGTCCCGCACGAAGTTTGCGGTTAGATTGTGGTGGGGCTCGGCGCTCCGAGAGACAGACCGTCGCACAAGCCAGGCTGTTAGTGGTAGACTGGAGAGGGCCAACGAAGTCTCATTCATACTTCCGGCGCAAACACGCTGTTCACATGTAGAACAATGTGGCCGCAGCGCTTGTCCCTTATCGCTACAGCGCGGAATTAAGTGATTGGTAACCACGTTGGCTCCTCCGTTACGGGCGGAGGTGCATCATGTGCGACATGTCGATTATCTGGCGAGGCTCACGCTGGTTCCTGATTGATTGGGACGCTCTAGTGCTTGGCCAATACGCGTCCGAAACCGAGGCGCTAGCCGCAGCGCGGCGGAGGCTTGAGCTTGAAGATGGACCAGCAAGCATCCTTATAGGGGGCGTTGACGGCGAGTGGCGCGAACAACACCTGGAGCCGATAACGCAGTTGCACTGATGTCGCGCTCCGGACGGCGCTAGGTGATTTTGACGCAAGCGTAAGAAAGACTCGGCGTCGGGCGCACCATGCGTTAGCCTTTTCGGCATGGAACAAGACGCTGGACTAGAGCGCGCCGTAGTGCTCGCGCGAACAGGCACATTTCGCGGACTGAAAGACATTCAGGCGCGCTTGTTGATCGAAGGCCTTGACGCCCAGGGCGCGCTGGCGTGGGACCCAGGTTTACGGCGGCAACTGATGCAGATTTGCGACTCCGCGCGGGCGATGAGGGCGCGCAATTTCAATTCGCGAGACGCGTAGCCCCTGGCGCGCTGAGCCGGGCTAAGCTGGCCCTCACTGTCGCTGCGGCTGCGCTCAGTCACGCCTCTAAATCCGCGAGCGATCGGATCGGCTCTGTCAGCCCAAACCAGTTGGCGGCTCAGCGGGGCGGCTGTAACCCTCTTCGACCATGACCAAATCGACGAACCCCTTCCGCTACTTCGACAGCTCCCCTGAGGTGTCCGCCTCGTGGTGATGGTGTACGTGAAATACCCGTTGTCGCTGCGCAACGTAGAGGATCTCCTCCACGAGCGCGGAGGCGCTGCGCTCTGTGGTGGCGTGATCGCAGCAGGGCTGGGTTTTCCCGCCGTTGCACTCGCCGGCGCGGCGACTGCAGCGGCGGGTCTCCTCTTTGTCCTGGCTGCGCCGAAGCGAAGGCTCGCTCCACAGCATTCGTGACGAGACACCCAGGCGGGCGCTGCGACGCTGAAGCCGATGCTCGCCGGCGACGAAAGACCAGCGAAGGGATGCTGGAGAGCTTCGCAATCGTCACCAGGACCACCGTGACGTCCGCCAGTCGTTCAAGCGCTCTACCAATCAGCGAGCACCAGTTTGCCGAGAGCACGGCCGCTTTCACTTATGGCGTGAGCGGCGATAAGGTTCGCCGCGTTAATCCGCCCCAAGTTCTGCTGAGCGGTCGTCCGCAGTACGCCCTCATCAACAAGGCGAGCCGCCTCGGTGAGGATGTGATGCTGCACAATCATGTCTGCGGGCTGATGTGTCGGCCGTGTGAACATGAGCTCCCACGAGACCGTCAAACTCTTGTCTGCCATCAGACGCAAATTGAATTGGTCCGGTCCCTCGATCAGCGCCATCCGCCCCCGCGGACGCGCGACCTCGACCATCTGAGGCCAGTGTTCTCCAGCGTGGGTGGTGGCGAAGACGTAGTCGGCGAATGGTAGGTTTAGGGATCTCATCTGCTCGGCCAGTGGCTCACGATGGTCGATCACGTGATGTGCGCCCAGTTCGCGGACCCAGGCCTGCGTCTGGGGTCGTGACGAGGTCGCAACGACGGTGAGATTGGTGAGGCGCCGCGCTAGCTGAATGGCCATCGACGCGACACCGCCGCCTCCGCCGATGATCAGAATCACACCCCGCTCATCGCGCGTCACGCGGAGCGATTCGAACAAGGCTTCCCAAGCGGTGAGTGTGGTGAGCGGCATCGCCGCGGCTTCAGCGAAGTCCAGACTTCGAGGCTTGCGGGCGACGATGCGCTCATCAACCAACTGGAACTCCGCATTGGATCCCGCACGATTGCGATCGCCTGCCCACCAGACTTCGTCACCCGGCGCGAACATTGTCACACCCGATCCGACCTCAACCACCATGCCGGCGCCATCGAAGCCAAGGATCACCGGGCTCTCAGGAGTTCCGGGACGCGCTGCGCGCACTTTCACATCGACTGGGTTGATAGATACCGCACGTACGCCGACAAGCACGTCGTGGGCGAGTGGCGCAGGGCGTGGGGTCTCGAGATTCAGCAGAGCCCCTTCAACGGCGGCAGTCGTCGGTTTGAAATAGCCAACTGATTTCATAATGCCTCGCTCTCAACGAGTATTTGGCGAATGCCGTGCTCTAACTCACGCAAGCACAATCCGAGATATTTAGGCGCCGGCCCGAGCCGCGGATCCTCCTAGATCCGAGGCGACGGATATGCGCGCAAAGTCCCAAGTTGCGGAACCACAAGCACTAGCGACGATGCGCACAACCGCATCACGCGGCTGTTCAATCCTCAAGCAATCCTCTCGCCATGAGGCTTCTTGTGAGAGCCGCCCTTATTCGCGCCCGCCCCACCAATGTGCCTCGTGCCTTATGCGAGAGCGTGACGAAGCCCACTCGCGCAAAGGCCTTCGCAAGGCTACCGAAACGCCTTGCGACGGAAGTTGGCGAGGGTATCGCGGGATCAGTGGCAATGATCGCCTTGCTGAGGTGGCCCGTCGTGGCCAGCAGGCGAGCCAGGCGCTCAAGCACCTGGTCATCGCTGATTTTGTCGCGATATCGGCGCGGATGCGGCGTGAGTCGTCCGATCGCTTCGTAGAGGCCTTGGGCCCCGCCAAAAGCGGCACGAAACCGGCCGGAACACGGCAAGCCGGGCGTGTCGTCGATGACTCGGCCGGTGAGCTTCCCGTGTCGCTTGAAGAGCTGCTGCAGGGCGACCACCATTTGCTCTCGGGTCAGTTCGACGGGACGCTGTGCATCCAGCACCAGCGCCGCCGCCTCGAATAATCTGCGACTGATGATGGGCTCGAATGCACCAGGAACTCGAACCCACGTGGCGGCAGCGTTACGCGTGCGGGGCGCGTCGAGAAAGCCCTTCGATCGGTTGCCGACCAAGTCCCCCGTGTACTTTGGGTTCACCAGCACGCCGTGCACCGTGTTGAATGTCCAGGGTCGACCGCTTTCGCTCAGTACGCCCTCGGCGTTCAGGATGCGTGCGATGGTTGGGCGGCGCAGTCCCGCGACAGTGAACATTCGATAGATCCGCTGAACGATGGCGATCTCTGTGGGTGGGCCTGGCACGAGGATAGTCCGATGGCCCTGCACCCCCTTGAACTCGCCGTACTGGAGAAGGCGTTCGGGCCGTCCGTCCGGCGCGATCATCTGCCGGCGCAAACCGTAGCCAGCACGGCCACCTTGCCAGAAACCCTGCTTCAATAGTCCAGTCTTGGCGGCTGAGACTTTGACCGAGAGCTCGCGGCTGTATTCCGCGGCCATCGCGCGCTTAAGGCCCTTCAGGATTGTCGAGGACAAGCTCCCATCGTTGGCGAACAGCTCGGCGCAGTACTCAACCTTTACGCCGGCCTCCGCACAGAGGAACTCGTAGTGTGCGCTCTGGTCGGGGTTCTGAAACCGGCCCCAGCGGCTGACGTCGTGGACGAGGATCGTATCGAACCCCGGAGATCCGCCCAGCACGTCGGCCAGCAGTTGGCGTAGGGCGTGGCGGTTCTTGATCCCGATGCCGCTGATGCCCGCGTCGGTGTAGGTAGCGACGAGCTCCATACCCTCCTCAGCAGCGTATCGAGCGATGGTCTCGGCCTGATGTTGCGTCGAGTAGCGTTGATGCTCCGTCGACATGCGCAGGTACTGCGCTGCCCGCCTGCCGCTTGACGCTCGGTCGA
>JAUYSA010000322.1 GCA_030696545.1 Hyphomonadaceae bacterium | reverse complement strand
TAGCAGGGGGAGGTGGATCGGGCGCGTAGCGCACGAGACGGAGGGGGATGGGGAGGTTGGCTCGGCTGGTTGAGGGCGTCCTACGGAACGCTGACTTCGTTGGCGAGCATGACGAGGCCGCGGGCGCAGGCGTCTTTTATGGGGCCGGCGGCTTCAGTTTCGGCGAGGAGGAGCTGGCCGGTGAGAGTCATGGTGCGGTTGTTGTATTCAGGCGTGGGGATGCCGGCGAGCGAGGTGAGCGCGCCGGAGAGGCAGGTTTCGCCGTTGCCGGGGAAGAGGCGGAATTGCAGGCCGCTGAGTTCGAAGCGGCCGGTGAGGCTGACCTGCTCGCCTTCAGCCGTTGGCTTGAGCGTGGCGATGTCGAACGACTGCATGGCCGCGCATCCGGCGGATGCGAGCACGGCGGCGAGGATGATGGACTTGCGCATGTGAGCCCCGTTGGATGAGCCATTGGAGCTAGGCATTTCCGGGAGTCGCTAGCAAGCCTGTGCCGGCCAGCGCGGCGCCCGATCAGCCTTCCATCCCTGCCCGTTGCGCGCAGGCGTAGGCGAATTGCGCGAGGGGGGCGACGCGGCCTTCGTTCTGGGCGGCGGCGGCGTTGGAGGCTGTGCCGTCACGCACGCGGCCGACAATGCCCTGCAGGATGCCGGCGAGACGGAAGGCGTTGTATGCAAAATAATAGTCCAGCTGGGGCAGGCCTGAGCGGCCGGTGAGTTCGCAGTAGCGCGCGACGTACTGGTCCTTGCTGGGGATGCCGTACTCCGGCTGTTTGACGACGCCGGCGATGGAGGGGCGCTGCGGATCGGACGAGGGCATTTCCCACGACATGAGGTGGTAAGTGAAATCTGCCAGCGGGTCGCCGAGGGTGGAGAGTTCCCAGTCGAGGACCGCGATGACTTTCGCTTCGGTGGGATGGAGGATCATGTTGTCGATGCGGTAGTCGCCGTGGACGATGGTGGTGGTCTCGCCGGGCGGGATGTTTTTCGGGAGCCAGTCGATCAGCTTGTCCATCTCCGGGATCTTGGCGGTTTCGGAGAGCTGGTACTGTTTCGTCCAGCGGTGGATCTGGCGGGCGACATAGTCGCCTTCCTTGCCGAAGCCTTCGAGGCCGGCCTTCTTCCAGTCGACATTGTGAAGCGCGGCGAAGGTGGAGACTTTCGCTTCGTAGATCGCTGCGCGCTGGGACGGCGTGTAGTCGGGCAGCGTTGCGTCCCAGAGGATCCGGCCTTCGACCATGTCCATGATGTAGAAGATCGTGCCGGTGATGCTTTCGTCTTCGCAGAAGCCGTAGGGTTTGGCGACGGGGAAACCGAGCGGATAGAGCGCGGCGATGACGCGGTATTCGCGGTCGACGGCGTGCGCGCTGGGCAGCAGCTTGCCGGGCGGCTTCCGGCGCATGACGTATTTCTTGGTGGGCGTGATGAGCTGGTAGGTGGGGTTGGACTGGCCGCCCTTGAACTGGCGAACCTCGAGCGGGCCTTTGTAGCCTTCGACGTTTGCTTCCATCCACGCGGCGAGTTTGGCCTCGTCGAACTTGTGGCTGTCGGTGACGTCCTTGGTGCCGGAGAAAAGATCGGTGGGGTTCGCTTCGGTCATGTCCTGCCCTTCACGCCGGTGGTTCGGTCTGGGCCGAACATACCGATTATTCGGGAACCTGATTAGGGCGCGGCGGGGGGGAGGTCGAGGGGTTTTTGTGGGGGTCGGAAACTAGCCCCGCTTCAGCGCGCGCCAGGCGATGTCTCGGCGGCAGAAGCCGTCGGGCCAGTTGATTGTGTCGACGGCTTGGTAGGCGCGGGTGACGGCGTCCTGCAGGGTTGGGGCGGTGGCGGTGACGGTGAGGACACGGCCGCCATTGGCGATGATATCGTCGCCTTGTCTGGCGGTGCCGGCGTGGAAGACGGTGACGCCGGGGAGTTTGTTGGCTTCGTCGAGATTGCCGATGACGCCGCCCTTCTTCGGCTCGCCGGGATAACCGGCGCCGGCCATCACGACGCAGACGGCGGGGTCGGAGACGCGTTCGAGGCGGGCGCAGCCGGCGAGGCCGCCGATGGCGCAGGCGAGGAATTGCGGGAGGGGGTCGTCCTTCAGGCGGGTCATGATGACCTGGCATTCCGGGTCGCCGAAGCGGACATTGTATTCGACGACACGTGGCCCGTGTGTCTCGTCGATCATCAGCCCGACGAAGAGAACACCGCGATAGGGGCGGCCGTCTTTTTTCATGCCGTCGATGGTGGGCGTGACGATCTCGTCCATGACACGCTTCTGCATGGCGGCGTCGAGGATGGGGGCGGGCGAGTAGGCGCCCATGCCGCCGGTGTTGGGGCCGGTGTCGCCATCGCCGACGCGCTTGTGGTCTTGCGCGCCGGCGAGCGCGACGGCGGTTTCGCCATCGCAGAGGGCGAAGAATGACGCTTCCTCGCCGTGCATGAATTCTTCGATGACGAGGGAGGCGGAGGCTGAACCGAACTTGCCGCCGAGCATGGCGTCGATCTCGGTTTCGGCTTCGGCTTTTGTTTCGGGGATGACGACGCCCTTGCCTGCCGCGAGGCCGTCGGCCTTCAGCACGTAGGGCGGGCCGTCGAAGGTATCGAGATACGCTTTGGCTTCGGCGGCCTGATCTGCGGTGAAGCGGCGGTAGCGGGCGGTGGGGATGTTGTACTTCGCCATGAAGTCCTTCGAGAAGCCTTTCGAGCCTTCGAGCATGGCGGACCGGGCGGAGGGGCCGAAGACGGGGATATCAATGGCGCGGAGCTTGTCGGCGAGGCCCATCACGAGCGGGACTTCGGGGCCGATGATGACGAGGTTGGGGCGCTCGCTGCGGGCGAGCTCGACGAGGCCCTCGATGTTGTCGGCGGCGATGGGGACGCAGATCGCGATCTCGGCGATGCCGGGATTGCCGGGGGCGGCCATGATCTCTGTGACGCGCGGGCTTTGTTTTAGGCGCCAGGCGATGGCGTGTTCGCGGCCGCCGGACCCTACAATGAGAATTTTCATGTAAATTGTCCGGCCGGGTTGATAGCGGGTGTTATACCGATGGCCGGATTAGTACCGGCAGGGCCTATAAGACAAGGTGTCTGACGTGACCGGAAATTCGGCATTTTCGCGGGACAGCGACCTGACCGGGCTGTGGTCGGGCGAATACTGGTACGGCGCGGGCAGTCCGGTGCCGTTTTCGGCGCATCTGATCGATTCGCTGGGGACGATCACGGGTACGACGCTGGAGCCGAACACGTTTGCGCATCCGGGGCTGACTGAGCTGTCGGCGGATATTTCGGGCGCGCGAGGCGAGCTGAGTGTGCGGTTCAACAAGGTGTATCACCCGGCGCCGGGCGTTCACCGCGATCCGATTTTTTATACCGGAACAGTGGATTCCAACTTCACGATGATCGACGGGGACTGGCGGTTCGCCAATGGCTTCTCGGGCCGGTTCGTTCTGGTGCGTGTGTCGCGCGGAGCGAGGGCGATGGACGTTCAGCGCGAGGTTGCGCTTGGGGTGAAGCGGTAGGCGCGGATCGTCAGAAGCCGCCGGAAATGGTGAGCACGATGGACTGGCCGCGGTGGCGCAGGCGGTTTTCGCGAAAGCTCAACGGGTCTGCGCGCGTACCCGCATAAATGAGGCGGTGGAATTTATCTTCCTCGTCGAGCAAGTTGTTAAGCCGGAGCTTCGCGTCCAGTCCGAACACGTTCTTGTTCTGGACATACACGTCCAGCGCGCCGGAATGGTCGAGTCGATGGAAACGCTGATCGACGCGCCAAAGGCCTGTGCCACGGTAGGCCAGGAAATCTACCCCCCAAGCCCAGAAGCTGTTTGGAATGTCCTGACGGAATTTGATGTCGGCCTTATCGAAGTCAGTTTGGCTGAACATGCGTATCTGACCGGTGATCGGATCCTCGACGCGCTGCTCGCTAAGAAGATACAGCCAGTCCACTTTCGCGCCGGGCAGCAGCGCCGACAGGCTGTAGGTGCCGGACAGTTCGATGCCAAACTCGATGGCGCTTTCGAGATTGCCGGCGCCTTCGAGAATTCTGATCGATCCGTCGGGATTTTGGGTGCGCTCGATCAGGATTTTGTCGTTCAGATCTTCGATGTCGCGATAGTAGAAGCGGACTTTGACCGGGCCGGTCCAGTCCGTCTGGCCATTAACGACCAGTTCTGTATCCCAGCTTTGTTCCGGCACGAGGTTGGGGTTTCCGCCATTGGTCTGGTTCTGGTCATTGTTGAGCATCACCGAGGTGACGAAGTCGGCGAAATCGAGTTGTCCGACCGTTCGCTCGACGCGGAAGGTCGCGTCCCATTGCGTGTCAATATTCCAGGACAACGCGACGAAGCCCTTTGGGCGAACGAATTCGCGCGTCAGTCCGTTGGCGCCCGTCTGCGCCAGTTCGGAATATTCGGCTCCAAGCGAGGCCTGCACGCTGAGATTTTCGTTCAGCGGGCGTCCATGGACGAGGGACGTCTCAGCCCGGCGCTCTTCGACGCGGCTGTCCGTACCGGGGAGCGGGACAACGACATAGTCATTGCCCGTGAGCGCGAAGAGCTGGCCACTGGTGTCTAGATAGTTGAAGGCGCCTTCCAGGGACACCTGCCAGTCACTGTTGTCCGCGCTCAGGGAGTATTCGCCGCGCAGGATGGATTCGCCGCTCTCGCTTTCTGTATCAGCGCGTGAGCCGGTTCTTGCGCTCACGCCGAGATAGTCCACCGTCGCGCTTTCGACCGGGGCATTCGTACGCGTCTGATAGAGGCCAATGAGCTTCAGCCGACCGGGGCCGAGCCCAAATTCGTAGTCTCCGCCGATCTCGATGTTATCGCTTTCATCGGCCTTGTCGTAAAAGCGCACACGATCGGACTGCCGTGTTCCAAAACGGTCCGACACTTCGCTCTGGTGCTTGTCGTCACGCGACACAAGCATGCGGATGTTGGCGATCGCGCCATCCAGTGCTTCGTGCGAAAGGTCGAGCGAACCCTGCACGCGGGTGTCGCGCGTTTCTTCGTGTTCGATCCGTGTGTCAAAAATGATGTTGCGGTTATCGCGAGCGAGTTCATACCCGTAATAGCTGTCGCCCGTCATCTCGCTCGAAAGCGCAGCAGTGTAATTCCAGCCGCTGAAATCGCCAGAGACGAAGAGCTTGCCCTGTTCCAGCTTTGGGGTGCGGTCCTGCCGGAATTCGGGCGACCATTCCCAGCGTCCAGTCAGCGCGCCGCCACGGGTGATGACGTTGACGACGTAGCCCGACAGGCCGGGGATATTGAGGCGTGCGCCGTCCACGATCTCGATGCGCACGACGCGGTCGGCGGCGATGCGGGCGAGTGCATCCAGTGCGCTGGTGGCCTTGGAGGAGATGCGCTGCGAGTTGATGAGGACGTTGGCCCCGCCCTGGCCGAGGCCGCGCTTCTCGGCGCCTTCGGTGATGGTGAAGCCAGGCGTCTGCTGCACCATGTCGAGCGCGGAGCGGGGCGAATACCGGGCGTAGAATTCGGGTCCGTAGGTGGTTTCGGAGGCGCTGGCGCCGACGCCAGTGGTGTCGCTGACCGGGGTTTGCGCATCTGCGGAAGCTGCGCTGGCCAGAAGGCCGAAGCCTACGCCTGCGAAGACTGATTTCATGCTGAGCGCGGCATCAGCCCGCCGGGCTGGCGCATAGACAGATTTCGCTCTGGTCAAGTTTGTACCCCGGCCGAAGCCCAATAA
>JAUYSA010000211.1 GCA_030696545.1 Hyphomonadaceae bacterium | reverse complement strand
ATGAAATCCGTAGAGGGTATGGTGCCGCGCAGTAGCTTCGGCATATTGGGCTGACGTTATTCGGCGCTGCTGACCCGCGGCCGCGACCTTGGAACGCCGCACGCAAGAGTTGCCTTGACGTAAGCGTACTCGCCCAAACACACGTCGGAATTGACTAGCCCAGTTCGCTCATCAGCTCGGGAACCGCGGTCTTATAGTCGGCGACCAGGCCATAATCGGCGACCTGGAAGATCGGCACGTCCGGATCCTTGTTGACAGCGACGATCACCTTGGATTCCTTCATGCTGTGGAAGCCCGCCCCCGACAAGCTCAGGCTGATGATCGCCGCCGTGCGCGACTGAATCCCGCCCGGGCTTGGCCGCCCCGGCCCTCACGGCTAAGGTGCCCGCAAAACCAGCCAGGAGACGCGCCGATGTCCGCCTTTGTCATCGCCATCCGCGAAAAGACCCACGACGCCGCCGAACTCGCGGCCTATCGCGCGGCGGCGCGCGATGCGCGCGGCGACCACAAGCTTCAGGTCCGCGTGGCTAACGGCCAGCAACGGGTGCTGGAAGGCGCGCCGGTGGAGGGCGTGGTGATCCTCGAGTTCCCGTCGATGGACGAGGCCCAGGCCTGGTACGACAGCCCCGCCTACCAGAGTGCGCGCGAGCACCGTCTCAAGGGCGGGGATTACCGCTTCCTCATCGTGGAAGGCGTCTGACGCTCTAATCCCCGCGGGTCATCGCCTCGACGAGGCTGCCACTGTAGGCCGCGTGGCCGACGTGGGTCAGCCACGACTCCATGTCCGCCCAGATCTCGCCGCCGAGGTCGCGCCAGCGGTGGCAGAAGGCGGCATTCACCAAATTTGCGTACGTGTACCAAGTAGTAGAGACCGTGTTGGTAGTCGTAGACGTATAGCGGTTCGCGTTTCAGCAGCGGTGCTACGGCCAGCGCGATCTCACGCTCGAGATCGGCAGGTCGACCTCCTGCCCGCTTCAAAAACGCATCAACATCGCGGCGCGGTCCGTTCCGAAGGCGAGAGCGGGCGATGCTCAGGTTCCGGAGGATGAAGACTCCAGAAGTTCGCCTCAGTGCGCGGGACCGTCCACAACCACTTCAATCAAAAGCGCCACCTAACCAGCCTGGAGACTTACAAGGCCAACCGCTCAGCCGCCCTGGCTGATTGACAGTCCCTCATGGCCTGAGCCCAGAGCGCCCCTGCCCTCACTCCGCAAAGTGGAGACAAGCTGCCGTTGGACTGACAGCACCGAAATCCAATATCCCTCGCGCCGAGGCAATAGCTTCGCGGATACGATGCGCCAGGAACCGCGCCGTCTTATGCGTCGTCTCAAGCGTGCGGTGGAGCTGGTGGGCGCTGACGCCCTTCTTGCTGCACATCAGCAAGATCGCCTGCAGCACTTCGTCTTCGGCAGCCTGGACCTTCGAAGATCGTGCCCATCCGCACGGTGAACTGCTTCCGGCATCGGCCGCAGAAACTCGGGCCGACGCGGATGCGCTTTCCTTGCTCACGTGCGGTGGTGAGCAAGACATCTCCTAAACCAGGGTGGTCCGGGAGAGTTCCGCTACTCGCAGGTACGATTTAGCGCCCCTCCCGTACCCAGCACTCCGGTACTCCAATAGGCGCACCGGGGTTGAGGTCGGCGCGGACGTTGGGCGTCGGAAGGGCCCTCCACTACGGGCCAGGTTGGGCCTCTCCCTGTGAAGCGTCGCTCTCGACGTCCCGAGCAGCTTTACAGGCATAAGTGTCCGCCCTTGGACCCGTCACACACAATCTATGCAACTCTCGTCGAAGGTTCCTACTTCTGAGATCGGTTAATACTGTGGGGAACCCTTCAGCCTTCAGCAAGGCTACAATGCGGGCGACCGAGGCGCATTCGCCGGAAACAGCTAGCTCATAGGCGCGCTCAATACTGATTTTGGCCATAATCCCGTCATCTCTAGAACACCCAGATTGAACCTAAACACTGGGCCCTTCCATCACAATCCCCCTTCTCAGGCTCCGAGACAAAGATTGAGCGCCTACGAGCTGTTGAACTAAGCTGGCACGAAGATGGGGCAGCCTACGTCCTTTGCCTGGGTGATGAACTGACGGGCATTGCAGAAGAAGCGCGTTGGCGGCTCATTTTGAGTGATTGGGCATTCGACACATCGCCCGCACACTTCGCCGGTGGGCAGGGGGATAAGCTTTTCCAGGATCGTCGGCGGCACGCCGTGCAAATCCATTCGCTCGGCCTGTGCTCTCAACTCGTCGGGGAGATTGTCCGGCGCAGGGAGAATGAAGGTGGCGGTGCCATGAGCACGTGACCAGGCGACGTCACAGAGCATGTTGGCGTAGGAGAAATGCGGGTCGATACCGACCTTTTTCACCGATCGTTGGTACTTCCGCTCGGCCTCGTCAAGGCGATCAGTGACCAGCGCAGTCCGCTGGAAGTGCAGGAATACGCGTTCCTTAAGCAGCGCCATCGGCTGGCGCACACCCTTTTCGAGGATGTCCTGCACCAAAGCGTTAGGACCGGGAAACAGACACTGCGTGGGCACTAGGCGCGCCAAGCTCAAGCTCATGCACTTGAACGGCTCTGTCAGCCCAAACGAGTTGGCGGCTCGGCCGGGTGGCTGTAGCTCGTCAATCATGGCCAAATCGACCAACCCGTTCCGCTACTTCGACAGCTCGGCTGAGGTTATCCGCCTCGTGGTGATGATGTACGTGAAGTACCCGCTGTCCCTCCGAAACGTGGAGGACCTGCTGCACGAGCGCGGCGTCGACATTTGCCATGAGACGGTACGGTTCTGGTGGAACCGATTCGGCCCGATGTTCGCCGCCGAGATCAGACGGAAGCGTAGCTCGCAGCTGCGGCAGCACACCCAGTGGTGCTGACACCTCGACGACGTCTACGTGAAGATCAACGGTGAGATGCACTACCTCTGGCGGGCAGTGGATCACGAGGGCGAGGTGCTGGAGTCGCTCGCTACTAAGACTCGGGACAAAGCCGGGGCGCTCAAGCTCATGAAGCGGCTGATGAAACCTTACGGGAAGCCCGAGACCGTGGTCACCGACGGGCTACGCTCCTACGGAGCCGCGATGAAGGAGATCGGCAACGTCGGTCGTCAGGAGGTAGGCCGCTGGCTCAACAACAGGGCTGAGAACTCCAACCAGCCGTTCCGACGACGGGAACGAGCGATGGAGCGATTTCGGAGGATGAAGACACTCCAGAAGTTCGCCTCGGTCCACGGGACCGTCCACAATCACTTCAATCAGGAACGCCACCTCATCAGCCGAGACCTCTATCGCGAACGACGCTGAGCCGCTCTGGCCGAGTGGCGGACGATCATGGGCTAGAGCCAGGCCCCCCTGCCCTCACTGCGCCAAGTGGAGACAAGTTGCCGTTAGACTGACAGCACCCGCGTCGGGTGTGTGCCCTCAGGAGGTCGTCAGAATAGCAAGGCCTACCGGAGATCAGCATCAACGCAATAGCGATTCATTTTGAAGTCGTTTTGATTAGTATACCGCATCATGACTTCGCGTTACGCTTGATAATATCGATTGCAGTTTCTTTAAAAATATTGTGAGCGCTAGAATTTCGTCTTTTGTCGGAAATCATCAATAATTTTCTTACATTGTGAAAATCAACCACACGTGCGAAAGAAACACCCTCATGCCACAATCTGGAGTCCGGGGAAAGAATAAAGCTCGCGCCAAATCCAGATGCAATCAAGTTGAGTATAAGATTCCGGGAGTCAGCAAATTGCTGGCCTGGGTGCTGTCGCCGCTGATCGTCTGCACCGCGGTGGTCCGCCCCATGATGTGGCGCCTGCGCGGCCGCGCCACCTAGGCCTAGGCCAGGGCCGGCATCGGGAACACGCCGGCGCGGCTAACCGAAGCGGCCGGCGGTTTGCCCAGGAAGCCGGACATCCACTTCGCGGTTTCGATCAGGCCGTCCAGGTCATAGCCGGTGGCGTAACCGGCGCGCTCGAGCATGTAGACGAGATCTTCGGTGCCGATATTGCCGGTGGCGTCTGGGGCGAACGGACAACCGCCCAGGCCGCCGCAACTGGCGTCCAGCACATCCACGCACGCCTCGAAGGCGGCGTAGGCGTTC
>JAUYSA010000133.1 GCA_030696545.1 Hyphomonadaceae bacterium | reverse complement strand
ACGCCGTAGTGAAGGGCGGCGGCAACACGATCAATGGCGTTTCATTCTCGATCGACCAGCCAGACAAGTTCCAGAACGATGCGCGCGTCGACGCGATCAAGGATGCGGCGGCAAAGGCTGAACTCTACGCGCAGGCCGTTGGCTACAAGGTGAAACGCATCGTGACGATCAGCGAGCAGGACTACTATCCGCAGCCTGTGCCGATGATGATGCAGATGCGGATGCAGGACTCGGCAGCGGAAGCAACGCCGGTCGCGGCGGGCGAAGTGACCCTGACGCAGACTGTGAATGTGGTGTTCGAGCTGACGAAGTAGGCGCGATAACGTCCTGAAACTAAAAGCGCCGCCGGTGATCAGCCGGCGGCGCTTCTGTTTCCGGGGAGGAAATTCTGGCTAGACGATGCCGGTAACGACCTCGTTCTTCTCGTTGAGCTTCACGACGGCGGGCGCGTGCTGGCGGGCAGCCTGCTCGTCCATCTGAGCCCAGGCCGCGATGATCACGCGGTCCTGCACCTGAAAGAAGCGGGCGGCGGCGCCGTTGACGCCGATGGTCTTTGAACCGCGCGGGGCTTCGATCGCGTAGGTGGTGATACGCGCACCGTTGGTGACGTTCCAGATATCGATCTGCTCGTGCGGCAGGATGCCGGCCGCCTCGAGGAGATCCATGTCGATAGAGCACGAGCCTTCGTAATGAAGGTCGCATTGGGTGACGGCAGCCCGGTGGAGCTTGCCCTTCATCATGGTCAGGATCACGGATCCCTCCTAACGCCCCGCTGGGTGCGGGATCTTGCGCAGGTCTTTACACTGGAGGGGTTTCCCCACCGTAAAGCGATTGCGCAGCCTCTAGCTGAACTCGCTCCGGGCTGTTGGCCCACGCGTCAGCTTGGTTAAGGTGAGGACGGCCCAGGCCCCAATTGCTTGGAAAGAAAGCCCGGCGTAGTCCCCGTTAGCGCAACCGATACATACGGTCGCCGTAAGGAGCCTTTTATATGGCCCATGAGTTCCGCCACGTCCAGTCCGGAGACCAGTCCGTTCGCGTAGCTGTGATGGGATCGGGACCGCTAGTGCTGATGGTTCACGGCTTTCCGGAAAGCTGGTCGGCGTGGATCCACCAGATCGGCCCCATCGCCGAGGCGGGATTTACGGCAGCAGCGATTGACGTTCGGGGGTATGGCGGCTCGTCCAAGCCTCACGCCATCGAGGCTTATGACATGGCTTCGATTGTTGGCGACCTGCAGGCGGTGGCGGATGAGCTGGGCGGCGGCAAGGCGATCCTGATTGGACGCGACTGGGGCGCGCCAATCGTGTGGGCCGCGGCGCTGGCAGACCCTGAGCGCTTCACGGCCGTCGCGGGAATGTCGATCCCGCACATGGGGCACGGCGCGGCGCCGATCATAGATGTGTCGCGCAAGCTGTTCACCGACAACGGGCACTTTTTCTATATGGTTTATTTCCAGGACGAGGGCGTGGCGGAGGCGGAGCTTGAAGCGGACGTGCGCGACACGATCCGGCGGACTTATTATGCGTGGTCTGGCGATGTGCCGGCTGGCGGCTGGCCCGCAGGCAAGAAGCATGGCGAGCCGTTCTTGCAGGGCATGACCGATCCCGGAAAATTCCCGGCGTGGATGACGGATGACGAGATCGACTATCTGGTGAAGGAATTCGAGGGCTCAGGCTTTCGTGGACCACTGAATCGATACCGCAACTTCCATCGCGACTTCGCTGCGGCTTCCCGTCATGCCGGCAAGAAGATCACGCAGCCCGCCCTGTTCATGGCGGGCGAGCGCGATGTTGGCATTCGGATGTTCGGCCGCGACGTGGAGCCGAGAATGCGGGAGCACTTCACCGACCTGCGCGGCTTCCACCTCATTCCCGGCGCGGGGCACTGGAACCAGCAGGAGAAGCCCGAAGAGACCAACCGGCTGCTGCTGGATTGGCTAAAGGGGCTTTAGAGCGGCGACAGGATCGCAAAGCGGGCATTTTCAAAGCATCCCCAGCCTTACCGTACTGCCGCATTGACCTGCCCGCCCCGCTTGCGCCAGATGGCCCCAACGTCTGGTTCCGCCGGGAGGCGCGACCTGATGGATACGTCGATAGATCCCCGCGGGAGAGAGTGAAGCTCGCTTCACCGCCGAAGGCGCAACCGCCCAGGAAACGCTCAGGCAAAAGGGCCGCGGGAGTGACGACATCGCTGGAAAGCGCGGGACCCGCCTCGTATTGGCGGTCGGCCTGCCGCCGACGGAGTAAGCACCGCCACAAGGCGGCGTGAATCTCTCAGGCACATCCGACAGCGGGGGCGTAGTCGCGAAAGCGATAGCGCGTACCTGTCGGAGTTTTTGAATGACCGAACCCTCGAGCCGCCTGCTGAAGACGCCGCTGCACGCGCTGCATGTGAAGCTGGGTGGCCGCATGGTGGAGTTCGGCGGCTACGACATGCCGATCCAGTATCCCGAAGGCATCATGGCGGAGCACAACTGGACACGCGCCCACGCGGGCCTGTTCGATGTGAGTCATATGGGGCCGAGCCTTCTGGTGCTGCCGGAGCTAGGCGGCGGGGACGAAGCACACCGCAAGGTATCGGCGATCGTCGAGAAGCTTGTGCCGTCGGATATTGCCGGGCTGG
Source organism: Hyphomonadaceae bacterium (assembly GCA_030696545.1). Lineage (GTDB taxonomy): Bacteria > Pseudomonadota > Alphaproteobacteria > Caulobacterales > Hyphomonadaceae > UBA7672. The sequence goes on along the minus strand of JAUYSA010000133.1, from coordinate 2,248 downwards.
CGCCGGGCAAGGTGCAGCTGACTGTGCTGCTGAATGAGACTGGCGGGATCATCGACGACCTGATGATCGGCCGGCCTGCGGACCCGGCGCGGCAGGGGATGCTCTATATCGTCGTGAACGCCGGGACGAAGGACAATGACTTTGCATTGATCCAGAAAACAGCTGGCCTGGATGCCGAGTTGCGCCGGGCTGACGACCGCGCCCTGATAGCGTTGCAGGGACCGGAAGCGGAGGCCGTTCTCGCGCCGATCATTCCGGAAGCGGTCGCCCTCACCTTCATGCACTTTGTTCGCGTCGAGCACCCGGAGTTCGGGCGCATCATCGCGACGCGCTGCGGCTACACCGGCGAAGACGGGTTCGAAATCCTTGTGCCAGCGGACAAGGCCGAGGCGTTTGCCGAACGGCTACTGTCGGATGCGCGTGTGAAGCCGATCGGGCTGGGCGCGCGGGACTCGCTGCGGCTTGAGGGCGGTATGTGCCTCTACGGGCACGATATCGACACCAGCAAGACGCCGGTGGCGGCTTCACTGTCGTGGATGATTTCAAAGGCGCGGCGCGAACGCGGGGATTTTCCAGGCGCACAACGCATTCTGGCCGAGCTGAAAGACGGCGTGCCCTCCAAGCGCGTTGGCATCAAACCGCTGGGCAGGGCGCCGGCGCGCGAGGGCACGGAAGTGCAGAGCGACGATGGCCAGGTCGTTGGCGTCATCACGTCGGGCGGGTTCGGACCGACAGTTAATGGACCCGTGGCGCAAGGCTATGTCGACACGAGCTACGCCAAGGTTGGCACGCCGCTGAAGCTGATTGTGCGCGGCAAGGCGCTGGACGCCGAAGTCGCGGCGATGCCGTTCGTTCCTGCAAAATACAAACGCTGAGAGGGATTCAGGATGACGATCTATTACACGAGCGAGCATGAGTGGATCAGCGTCGAGGGCGATGTCGGCACAGTCGGCATCACGGCGTTTGCGGCGGAGAAGCTGGGCGACGTTGTGTTCGTGGAGCTGCCGGGTGCCGGCAAGCAGGTGAAGAAGGAAGGCGACATGGCCGTCGTCGAATCCGTGAAGGCGGCCTCTGATGTTTATGCGCCGGTCTCTGGCGACGTTCTTGAAGCCAACGCAGCGATTGTGGACGACCCGGCCAAGGTGAACGCCGACGCGGAAGGCGAAGGCTGGTTCGTCAAGCTCAAGCTTTCCAATCCGGGTGAGTTGTCCGGCCTGATGGACCGCGCGGCTTACGAGACGTTCTGCGCGACCCAGTGAGATAGATGCACGCTCCCGCCGCCTTTCGGGTGAACGATACAGCCGAACTGGCCGCCTTCATCGAGGCGCGCCACTTCGGGACGCTGATCGTCACCGGCCCGAACGGGCCGCAGGCGGCGCATGTGCCGATGCTGGTGAACCGCGATGAGACGGGCAACGCCGTGTCGCTGGAATGCCATGTCGCGAGGAGCAATCCAGTTGCTGCGATTGCCGCTTCCGGCGTGCGGGCGTTGGCCATCTTCAATGGCGCCGACGCATATGTGACGCCGTCGCTGTATCTGTCGAAGCGGGAGCATGGACGCGTCGTGCCGACGTGGAACTATATTGCCGTTGAAGTGGCGGGCGACGCGGTCACATTCAACGACAGCGCGCAACTGCTGGCTCAGATCAACAGGATGACCGATGTGATGGAGCAGCCGACGGCTGCGCCGTGGTCGGTGGACGATGCTCCTGCCGATTATGTCGAGAAGCTCGTCGGGGCGATTACTGGCTTGCGCCTGACAATCACCAGCATCGAAGGCGTGCGGAAGCTTTCCCAGAACCGAGCCGAGGGCGATCGCGCAGGCGTGCTCAACGGCTTTACCTATTCCAGCGATCCATCCGCGAGGCAGCTCGCGACCGAAATGTCGAAAGAGGTCTAGTTCATGCGCTACCTGCCCCTCACCGCGGATGACCGCGCGGAGATGATGAAGATCATCGGCGCAAAGTCGGTGGACGAGTTTTATGGCGATGTGCCGGCGTCCGCGCGGCTGCCCGGCCCGGTAGCAGGGCTGCCGAACCATCAAGGCGAGCTGCAGGTCGAGCGGCATATGACCAAGCTGGCGGCGAAGAACCGCGCGGCTTCAGATGGGCCGTTCTTTGTTGGCTGTGGCGCTTACAAACACCACATCCCGGCAACAGTGGATCACATCATTCAGCGTTCGGAATTCCTGACGACCTACACGCCTTACCAGCCGGAGATCGCGCAGGGCACGCTGCAGACTATGTTC
>JAUYSA010000118.1 GCA_030696545.1 Hyphomonadaceae bacterium | reverse complement strand
AAAATGAAGGTTTGCCGGGGCCGGTTTCGCCGCCCCGTTTTTGCCGGTAAGTCTTGGCCGCCGGGTGATTTTCCGGCCCGGAGACGACGGCATGAGAACCTTCCTGCTCACCTTCCTTGGCGGTCTGGCCGCTCTGGTGGTGTTCTTTGTCCTTATCCCGCTCGTCCTGATCATGTCCTTCGTCCCCTCGGGCGAGCCCCCGCGCGTCCGCAATGCGGTGCTGGAAATCGATCTGCGCGAAGGCTTGGCGGACCAGCCGGCGGCCGACGCGGTCAATTCCATCTTCTCCGGAACCTCGTTCGTCGAGACCCTGCTCCGCCTGAACGCGGCGGCGGATGACCCGGATATCAAGGGCGTCTTCGTCCGTGCGGCAGAAATGAACCTCGGCTCCTCGCGCGCCGAAGAGCTGCGCACCGCATTCCTCCGCCTGCGCGCCAAGGACAAATTCGTCATCGCCCACAGCCAGGGCTTCCTGGCCTCCGGCCCCGCAGCCTACCGCGCCATCTCGGCGGCCAACGAGATCTGGCTACAGCCGGGGACGAACTTCGAAGCGCCCGGCATCACCTTCGAGACGATGTTCCTCGGCGGCGCGATGGAGAAGCTGAAAGTCTCTGCGGAGATCGAACAGTTCTATGAGTTCAAGGGCGCAGCCGATGTTTACAAGCAGACGGGCTACACGCCAGCAAACGCCACCGCGATGACCGCGCTTGCCACCAGCGTCTGGACCCACTCGCTCGCCGACATCGCCGCCGACCGCAAGATCGATCCCGTCACGATGCGCGCGCTGCTGGAAGCCAGCCCCTATCAGGCCCAGGAAGCAGCCGATCTGAAGCTCGTCGACCGCCTCGGCTATCCCGAGGAAGCCGCCAGCGCCGCTGAAAAACTCGCCGGCGGAAAGCTTCTGCCGATCGGCGACTACCACCCCTCTTATGGCAACGGCAAAGCCGTCATCGCGATCGTCGGTGGCGAAGGCGATATCGTGACGGGCGGCGGCGGTCCCGTGGACATCCTGTCACTTGGCACGCCGGTTTTCGCTTCCGATCGCGTAGCCAAACAGTTGCTTGAGATTGTCGACGATGAATCCGTCAACGCCGTTGTCTTCCGCATCGACTCCGGCGGCGGTTCAGCCACCGCGTCCGACCAGATCTGGAGCGCGGTCAAGAAAGTTCAGGCGTCCGGCAAGAAGGTCGTCGTGTCGATGGGGTCAATGGCGGCCTCGGGCGGCTATTATTCCGCGGCCAGCGCCGATGCGATCATCGCCAGCCGCTCTACCATTACTGGCTCGATCGGCGTGTTCGGCGGCAAGTTCGCCATAGCTGATGGCCTGCGCCAGTTCGGCATCAACCCGGACTCGGTAAGCGTCGGCGGCGAGTTCGCGTCTGCCTACTCCACCGAGAAACTCACCCTCACCCAGCGCACGAAACTGCTCGAAGGCCTGCAGGCGACCTACGATCGCTTCACCGGCATAGTTGCCGAGGGACGCAAGATGCCGCTTCAAAAAGTGCAGGAAGTCGCACGCGGCCGGGTCTGGTCCGGCGAGGATGCTCTCAGGCTGGGACTCATCGACAAGACAGGCGATATCATCACAGCACTGGAAGAAGCCCGCACGCTTGCCGGCTTCAAGCCGGAAGACGGCATGGAGATCCGCATGAACATCCAGCGCTCCTCGCCCTTCGACCTGCTCACCAGCTCGATGATGCAGGCAAAGGCAGGCGGCGCAGCCGAGCTGCAGATTGCAAAGGCGCTCGGCGGCATCATCGGGGATAAGCGCGCGATGACGGTGATCAACCAGTTGCGCCAGGTCGGTCAGTCAGGCAGCGGCACAAGCCTGTGGTCGCCGCCGGTGATGGAGCGCTAGGCGCTACGATCAGCTCGCCAGCGTGTAGCGGGTCGCCAGCGTCAGCGGGCCAGCCGCAATCACGCGTCCCTCCTCAACCAGCTGGATCACATGCGCCAGCACCGAATGCGCCGCCGGCGCATGCAGCCGCTTGTCCACGTCCTTGTAGATCACCTTCACCATGTCCGGGATCAGCGTGTCGCCCGCCCGCAGGCGCTCCACGATCGCTGCTTCGCGCGCTCGCCTGTGCGTCGCGTATGCGTCGATGAAAGGTGCAACATCCGTCACTGGCGGCCCGTGCGTCGGCCACAGCGTTGAGAAACCGCGCGCCCGTATCTTGTCGAGGCTGGCAAAATACTGCCGCATGTTTCCATCCGGGGGAGAGATGACCGTCGTCGACCACCCCATGACGTGATCGCCGGAGAACAGCGCGTTCTCTTCCTTCAGCGCATAGCAAACATGGTTCGACATGTGCCCCGGCGTGGCGATGGCCTCCAGCGTCCAGTCCGGACCGCTGAACACATCGCCATCATTCACCAGCACATGCGGCTTGAACCCCGCCTCACCGTCTTCTTCCAGCGACACCTCGCCATGCGCAACATTGGGATCAGGTCGGCCATAGACCTTGCATCCCGCCCACGCCGCCAACGGGTGCGCCAAGGGTGAATGATCGAGATGCGTATGTGTCGTGAAGACGTGCGTTATCCGCTCGCCCGCCACCGCGGCCTTGATCGCTTCGAAATGCGCATCGATCACGGGGCCTGGGTCGATCACGGCGACTTCGCCATTGCCGACGATGTAAACGCCTGTGCCCAGATAGGTGAACGGCCCCGGATTTTCCGCGATCACCCGGCGGATACGCGGAGAGACACGCGCCACCTCGCCATACTTGAACGACAGGTCACGAACAAACGGGATGCCGGCCACGACTACCTCGCACCGAGTTGTTTCAGAAGCCCCGCCGCCGGCGCCAGGTTATAGCCCGCATTTGCTGCCGCCTCGACGATAGCATCGGTCTGCCCGCCCTTAGTCGCCTGCGCGAATGCCCACGCCGTTACTGACCGCGTACCCGATCGGCAGAACGCCAGCGTCTTGCCCTTCGCCTGCATCACAGCCTTCACGGCATCCGCCGTCGGCTGGCCGACGAACGGGGCGTGAACATAAGTCAGACCCGCAGCTTTCGCGGCTTCTTCCGTTTCATCAGAATCCGGCTGATCCGGGGCTTCGCCATCCGGGCGATTATTGATGATGTGCGTGTAGCCCATGGCGGCCAGCCCGGCGAAATCATCCAGATCAATCTGCGGGGCCACCGCAAAATCGTTCGTAACCTGCCTGATGTCGGCCATGTCCACTCCCTGAGCCCGGTCAGCCGCGACAAATTTGCCTTCTTGCGCGACCGGCCGCGATGCGCCTCATATAAACCCGCTGTTGCGGAGGACGTAACCCCTGGCGCCTGATCAGTCTCGTTCGTCCGACCGGCCCTCGTCGGCCGTTGCGCGCCTGTTGTCCCGGATTCCGTGGGCCTACACAGGCCGCCGCGTTTTGGCGGCCATTCCCACGATGCTGGCCATCATCACAGTGGCCTTCTTCATGATGCGGGCGGCCCCCGGCAACCCGTATTCGACCGAACGCAAACTCACGCCCGCCGTGGAAGCCAATCTCAAGGCCCAGCTCGGCCTCGATAAGCCGCTTCACGAGCAATACCTCGAATATGTCGGCAAGGTTGTGCGCGGCGATCTCGGCCCCTCCATGCAGATCCACGACAAGTCGGTGTCGGAACTGCTCGGCGAGGGCCTGCCGGTTTCCCTCACCATCGGCGCGCTGGCGATCACGATTGGCCTGTTCTTCGGAGTCATGCTCGGCGTCCTGGCCGCCATGCGACAGAACTCAGCCGTCGACTATTCGGCGATGAGCGTCGCCATGATCGGCATATCGATACCAACCTTCGTCACTGGTCCACTGCTCTCTCTCATATTCGGGGTATGGCTGCATTGGTTCGCCGCCGGCGGCCTCGATCTCGGGCGAATGAATTTCTACAATACCTTCTTGCCCGTGCTGACGCTGGCCCTGCCGCAGATCGCCATTATCTCCCGCCTGATGCGCGCCTCGATGATCGAGGTCCTCCGTTCCAACAGTATCCGCACCGCGCGCGCCAAGGGTCTCAGCGAGTTCCGCATCATGGTGCGCCACGCCATGCCATCCGCCATCCTGCCCGTGATCAGCTATCTCGGTCCCGCCGTTGTCGGCGTCATCACCGGCTCGGTCGTCATTGAAAGCGTCTTCGGCCTTCCCGGCGTCGGCTCGTCCTTCATCGAAGGCGCCGTCACGCGCGACTACACCCGCGTCATGGGCGCAGTCATTCTCTATGGCGGCCTGATCATCGTTCTCAACCTGATCGCCGACATCCTTTATGCCCTCCTCGATCCGAAGGTGCGGTTCGAATGATCATGACCGCCGCTCCCGGCCAGAACGCCGAACTGCTCAACAAGGCAGCCGTCAAAGGCCGCTCCCTGTGGGACGACAGCCGCCGCCGCCTGCTCGCCAACAAGGCCGCCATGGCCGGTTTCATCGTGCTCGGCCTGCTGACGCTTATCGCCCTCATCGGCCCATTCGTCTGGCCGCATTCGTTCGATACGCAGTACCAGGACCGCCTGCGCATCGGCCCGACGCTTGAGAACATGCACTGGCTGGGCACCGACATCTACGGCCGCGACATGGTCGCCCGCGTCATCACCGGCCTGCAGATCTCCCTCGCTGTCGGCTTCATCGCCACCATGGTCAGCCTCGTGATCGGTGTGGCGTGGGGCGCAGTCGCAGGCTTTGCCGGCGGCCGCGTCGATCAGTTCATGATGCGCATCGTCGACGTGCTTTACGCCGTCCCGTTCATCTTCTTCGTGATCCTCGTAACCGTCGTCTTTGGCCGCTCGATCTTCCTGATCTTCCTCGCCATCGGCGCCGTCGAATGGATGACAATGGCTCGCATCGTCCGCGGCCAGACGCTGGCGCTGAAGCAGAAGGAATTCGTGGAAGCCGCCCGCGCCGCTGGCGTGAAACCCATGGGCCTCATCGTCCGCCACATCCTGCCGAACCTGCTCGGTCCTGTGGCGGTCTATGTAACGCTCACCATGCCGGTGGTCATCCTGCAGGAGAGCTTCCTCTCCTTCATCGGCCTCGGCGTGAACGAGCCGCTGACCTCCCTGGGCCGCCTCATCTCAGAAGGCCAGCGCGAGTTCTCCTACCCGTGGATGCTGATGGTCCCCGCCGTCACGATGGTGATCACGCTCTTCTCGCTGAACTTCATCGGCGACGGCCTGCGCGACGCCTTCGACCCGAAGGACAGATAGATCGCAAGCTAGGCATCTATCCTCGACATTTGGCTATCGCCTGAAGCGCCGTTCCCCGCACCACCGGCAACACCGAAAGATCAAACGTCGAACTCGCCACAACAACGCCGCGAGCCACAACCTCGACGACCAGTTCCGCCGGCCAGGCGCCCTTCAACTGCTTGGCCAACGCCGCCTCACCCTTCGACGGATCGTCGCCACCCCATTCAATCGCGCGCGATCCTGCAGGCACTGCCCGCACGCGAACCTCCGAAAGTGGCGGGGCGCGCCCGAGTTCAGGATCGGAATAGCGCGTCACTGACACCACCACGCGCTCCGGCGCCAGCGCTCCATCGGCCCCCACCCTGAAATCAATCATCAGACCCGGCCGCGCGAAATGATCTGCCTCCTCGCCAACACCCTCCCGGCGCTCCACGGACCACATCACCAGAACCGGCCCGGTCCTGCCGCCCTCCAGCGCTGCGATCACCTCGCCCGGCTTGCTGATTACGCTCGCTTCACATGCCTGCGCTGCGGCCGGAGCAGCCGCCGTCAGCCACGCCAGAAGAAGGGCCGCGAAACGCATACCCGAAGGCTACGCCCGCGACCCCAACTGGTCCACGCAGACAATGCAGCCCTACGCAGCAGCCTTTGCCGGCAGGAACCGGCTGTTGCGCAGCAATGCCGCCGAGATCAGTGAAATCACGACCCCCAGCGGAAACATCTCCACGAAGGTAATCGCCGCCCGCGCCAACGGATTGGCGTACATCGCCGCAAAATCAGCGCCCTCTTGCGTCAGCTTCGCAATGGCTTCAGCGCTCGCGCCCTTGGCTCGCTCAGCCTCGATCACACCCTGATAATAGACGTTCGCGAAGTCGAACCCCGTCGCAGCCAGTGAAATCTCCCAGCCGATCACCCAGAACAGGCTCGCCACCGCACTGATCCCCAGCCCAACACCCAGCGCCGGCAGGAACCGCACCACGCCGCCCAGCACCTGATCGCGATAATGCTTGATGCCCAGGAACACCGCCGTCAGCGCCACGATCATCGTGGCGAAGCCGATCATCGCTCCGTTCTCGGGAATCTCTCCCGTCGTATTGCTCACCATTCCCCAGACCATGGGGGCGGCAACGATAAGCCCGGCGACAGAGCCGTAGATCAGGATGATACGAAGCATGGCGGCGATCCTTTTTGCTGCTCGACCGCCATCACGGAAGGCCGCTGCCATCGCTCGGAACAATCGCCCAAACGGGTGATTTTCGCGAATTCACCCATAATTCTCGCGTTACACCAACGTTACTGCAGCATCCCCAGCTCTCGCGCCCGCATCACGGCCTCGGTGCGCCGCGTCACTTCCAGCTTGCCATACAGCTTCGCGACGTGAGTCTTCACGGTGTTGGGTGAGACATGGAGCTGGCTCGCAATCTCCTTGTTCGATCGCCCCGCCGCCAGCAGCCCGAGCACTTCAAACTCTCGCTCGCTGATGCCCAGTGTTTCCTTCACGCGCGCGTTGACGACAAACGCCTCGCCCACAGGCTGGCGCGGAAACAATCGCGACCCGGCCCACACGCCCAGCCCCATGAAGCCGAGCGCCAACAGAACAATGTAAAGTTCACCCGGATGCGTCCGCGCCAGCAGCTGGTATTCCAGCCATTGGAGTCCGAACGCCGCGACGGCCAGGATCCCTCCGAATATCAGGATCGTCCGCCACATCGCGCCAACCTATTTGATGCGCTTTACCCTGATCGAGCCGCCGCCATTTATCTGCATCAGGAAGCTACCCCCCATGGCCTTGCGGATTTCGGCGCTCCAGGGGCCCTTGTTGTAACTGCCGAGCTGCTTGTTGTCCGCCTGCGTCCAGACCTGCCCGTTCTCCATCATGAACGTCACGAGGCCGTCTGCGCTTCGCGATACGGAGCTGATCTGCAGCTTCACCTTGTCCGGCTCAGCGGGCGCCGCCGGCGCAGCCGCCACTGCCCCGATCGGCGCCGTCAGCGCCGACGGCTTCACGGCAGGCGCACCGAACTGCGCCTCGCTGATCTGCTTCAATTCAGGCACCAGTGCATCGAAGCAGGCATGCCGCTGCGCCGCATCCGCTATGTTCGCACACCCGACCAGCTTTCCCTGCAACGCGCCCTGGGCAAGCGCGGGCGCCGTCATTACGGGAAAAAGCACCGCGAAGATGAACAAACGCATGGGCGTATCCTGCTCAACAAAGTGTCAGGCCGCGCAAAGGCCTTTCAATGGACTATACTCTAAAGCTAGTTTCCTGCGAGACAAAGGCGCCTTGCTGATGTGCGGGTCTGGCCGCACACGCAGCACGCGATTGAAGGAGTTACGAATGGGTTCGAAATCCCGGTTTCTTACCGGCGCGCTGGCGGCTGTGCTGCTGCTGGCTGCCTGTGGCGGCGAGTCCAGCGACGGCGTTGACCGTATGCGCCGCGGCATCGGCGCCGATCCGAAATCGCTCGACCCGCAGCTCGTCGAAGGAACCTGGGCCAACGATATCATCGGCGACATGTTCATCGGCCTCTTCACGGAGGACGAAGCCGCCAAACCCGTCCCCGGCGTCGCAGAAAGCTGGACCGTCTCCGACGACCAGAAAACCTGGACGTTCAAACTCAAACCGTCGAACTGGTCAGACGGCGAACCCGTCACGGCCGATGATTTCGTCTTCGCCTTCCAGCGCCTGTTCGATCCCAAGACCGTCGGCGTCGCCTACGCCTCGATCCAGTTCGGCATCAAGAATGGCCGCCTCGTCAACGAAGGCGCCCTGCCCGTCGACCAGATCGGCGTGAAAGCCATCGACGACCTCACCCTCGAAGTGCAGCTCGAATACCCGATGCCCTACCTGCCGGGCGTCCTGAAGCATTACACGGCCTTCCCGCTCCCGCGTCACACTATCGAGAAATTCGGCGGCGACTGGACCAAGCCGGAAAACATCGTCGTTAACGGCGCCTACAAGGTCGCCGAATGGCGCAAGGGCGACTTCCTCCGCTCCGTGAAGAACGAGAAGTGGGACGGCGCCGACAAGCTCTGCTTCTCCGAAGTCGTCTATTTCCCGGTCTCGAACCACGATCAGATGGTCCGCCGCGCCATGGCCGGCGAGATCGACATGAACAACTCCTTCCCCACCGGACAGCTTGAAGAGACGAAGAAGAACCTTCCCGGCTGGCCGCGCATTTCCCCGATGATGGCGACCACCTACGTCGTCACCAACACGAAGAAAGAGCCCTTCACCGACGCCCGTGTCCGCAAGGCGCTCGGCATGGCGATGGACCGCGAATACATCACCGACCAGATCCTGCGCGGCGGCCAGATCCCCTCCTACAACTTCGTGCCCATGGGCATGAACGACTACACGCCCGCCGAATTCAGCTGGAAATCCATGCCGCGCCCCGAGCGTCTGAAGGAAGCGGCAAAGCTTCTGCAGGAAGCAGGCTACGGCCCGAACAAGCCGATCAAGTTCGAATATCTCTACCGCTCGACCGGCGATAATCCGCGCATCGCGCCGGTCATCCAGCAGAACTTCAAGGACATCGCCCCCTGGGTTCAGGCGGAGATCCGCCAGGTCGAAACCCAGGCCCTCTACGACGCGCTCAAGACCAAGAACTACGAAATCTCCGACACCGGCTGGGTCGCTGACTTCAACGATCCGTACAACTTCCTGTACCTGCTCGATTCACGCACCGGCCCGATGAACTATGGCGCCTACACCAACCCGGCCTACGACGCCCTGCTCGACCAGTCGGCGATCGAGACCGATCCCGCCAAGCGCTCGGCTATCCTGAAACAGGCTGAACAGCTGATGCTGGATGACGCCGCCGTCCTGCCCATGCTCACCCGCGTCACGCAGGATATCGTCTCGCCAAAAATCACCGGCTACGCCGACAACGCGGAAGACATCCACCGCACGCGCTACATGTGCCGGGTGAAGTAGGACGTCAGCTTCCAAATTCTCGGGCTGGGTCCTGACCCGGCCCGAGAACGCGCTCGACAAGAACGCCATACGCCTGACGGCTGTAGTAAACACTATGTGATGCATAGACGTGCCGCCGTAGGCCCGGCGCGATATGAGACTGGTCGACACCCATCGCCGGAAACATCAACAGCATGTCCATCGCTCTGCGAAGCCCGTCGCGATAGCGAAGCTCCTGTTCGCTGCCAAAACGGTCCGCAGTGTAGGAAGCAATAGCGGACAGATCGGCTTCCGCGTCTTTCGAAAGCCGTATCTCATCCGCCACGGCGCTTCTTTCTGGCTTGCGCTGCCCCTGCTTCCCAGATCTCGTCGAACGTCTTCTCGCTGACGCCGCTCGCACGCGCTTTCTCGATCATGACACGCAGCTTGTCTTCAGCCTCGCGCTTCTCTTGATCCCGCCGCACCAGGTCGCGGAAATACTCGCTCGTGTTGTTGTACTCGCCCGACTCCACGCGGGTCGCGACGAACTCTTCCATCGCATCGCTCATCGAGATCGAAATCTTGGCCATGGGCAAACTCCTGCGCTCGACAGGATATTACCGCAGGTAGGAATAGATCGCAACTATTCCTACCCAGCGGGGCGGCCCAAGCCTACCGCAGCTCCAGCGCGATCTCGTCGATCAGTTGCTTTATCTGCGTCGCGCTCTCGCCCATGTCGCGATCGTTGGTGCGGCTCGTCGATCGCACGTCGATCCGCGAACCCGATCCGTCAGTCGTCACACGAACCGCGATGTCATAGACCAGATCGTACCATGGCGTGTGATAGACGGCCTCCATCATGCCTTCCGGCGGGCTTTCCAGCATCACGTCCCAGCCCATCCGCCGCGCCGCCCGCGCAGCCGCCAGCGTTGCTTCCGGCGGCGCCTGCTTCACCTTCAGCGGCGCGATATCGATGTAGAACTTCGACTGCGCCTCGGCGAAGCTCATGCCCGACCAGTCGCCATTGCCTTCCGGCACCACTGCATCGTCACGCACGCGTATCGAACCAGCCCGCTCGCGCTCACGCAGCGCTTTCTCGGTGAAGGCCACCGGCAAAGTCCAGTCGGTCTGCACATCGTTGATCGGCGGCAGCTGCTCTTTCATCTTCGATTGCGCGTACAGCGTGCCGCTGCCCATGCCTGCCGCCATCATCAGGAGGACAGCCACGATCGCGCCGCGATGCACTCGCCCCACCACTGACATGACAAGACCGATCAGCCCGACGACGACCGCCCCGAGCATCACATACATCGCAACCCCGGTCATGCCGAAACGGCCGAAGTCCCGGTCAACCAGCCCCATGCGAAACAGGGCTGGTCCCGAGACAATCAGCAAAATGCCGATGACAAGCAGAAGAACGCCAAGCGCAAGAACGCGGACGCGCCACGACTTGCCCCGGCCTTCCCCCTTGGCCTCGCTCATTCAGCCGCCTGGATCGTCGGCAGCTTGTGGTCCTTGAACGTCGCACGCAGCGCCAGCTTGTTGATCTTGCCGGTTGCGCCCAGCGGGATCTTGTCCGTGAACACCACATCGTCCGGCATCCACCACTTCGCGATCTTGCCGTTGAGATAGTTCAACAGGTCGTCGCGCGAGGCCGTCTGGCCCGGCTTCAGTTCGATGATCAGCAGCGGGCGCTCATCCCATTTCGGATGCGGCAGGCCGATCGCCGCAGCACACGCGACAGCCGGATGGCCAACCGCGAAATTCTCGATGTCGATCGATGAAATCCACTCGCCGCCCGACTTGATAACGTCCTTCGCGCGGTCGGTGATCTGCATGTAACCGAACTCGTCGAGGTTCGCGACATCGCCTGTATCAAAGAAGCCTTCGTCGTCCAGGATGTTGCCGCCGGCATTCTTGAAATACCCCTTGGCCACAGCGGGACCGCGCACGACCAGACGGCCCGCCGTCTTGCCGTCACGCGGAAGCAGCACGCCTTCGTCGTTGATGGTTTTCATCTCTACGCCGAACGGCGCCCGGCCCTGCTTCAGCTTGTACTTGATGATCGTTTCGTGGTCCTGGGCGAGCACGCCCTCCGTCATCGAGCCGAGCGAACCCAGCGGGCTCATCTCGGTCATGCCCCAGGCATGAACCACCTCGACCTGATAATTCTCCTCGAACGCACGCAGGATACGCTCGGGCACAGCCGAACCGCCGATGACCACACGCGTGAGATGCGGCAGCTTCTTGCCGGTCGATTCCAGATACTGCAGCAGCATCAGCCAGACAGTCGGCACAGCCGCCGTGAACGTGACCTTCTCGTTCTCCAGCAACTCGTAGATCGACTCGCCATCCATCTTCGCGCCCGGAAGCACCAGCTTCGAGCCGGTAGCCGGGCCGGAGAAGGCAAGGCCCCACGCATTGGCGTGGAACATCGGCACAACCGGCAGCGTCGTGTCCGCAGCGCCGATGCCAATCGCATCCTTCTGCAGGCCGATCATCGTGTGCAGGATGTTCGAGCGGTGCGAGTACAGCACGCCCTTCGGATCGCCCGTCGTTCCCGACGTGTAGCAGAGCCCGCACGCCGTATCTTCCGGGAAGTCGCCCCACACAACGTCGGTCGACTGGCCGCCGATGTATTCCTCATATGTGCGCAGGTTCGGGATCGAAGACTGCGGCTTGTGCGCCGCGTCGGTCAGCACGATCCAGTGCTTCACGCTCGGCACCTTGTCCTTGATCGCCTCGACGATCGGCTGGAACGTGATGTCGTAGAAGACGTGCGTGTCTTCAGCGTGGTTGATGATCCACGCAATCTGCTCCGGGAACAGGCGCGGGTTAAGCGTGTGCAACACGGCGCCGATGCACATCGTGCCGTACCACGTCTCGATGTGCCGGGCGGTGTTCCACGCCAGCGTGGCGATCCGGTCGCCCTTCTGCACGCCATCCGCCAGCAGCGCGTTCGAGCACTTGCGGGCGCGGAAATACAGGTCCGAATAGGTCGAGCGAACGATCGGCCCCTCGACCGAACGCGTCACGATCTCGCGATTGCCGTGGTTGAAGTGGGCGTGCTCGATCACCTTGTCGACGGTCAGCTTCCAGTCCTGCATCTGGCCGGACATGATCCCGCGCGGGATGGAGCTGGGCGCCGCCGAAGCTACCCCAGGCGCAACCGGCTTCGCCGCCGCCGGAGCGGGGGCCGGAGCAGGCGCTGGCGCCGCTGCCTTGGTTTCCTGCTTGCCCTTGCCAAATCCAAACACCATCGACCGCCTCCCGTTCGCGCTTCAGTTGCGCTATTGCAGACAATCCTAGACGCCGTCACGTACGGCGGCAATTCTTTCGGGGTTCAGAAACATGAGAGCAGCGTTTGTAATGCCAGTTCTCATGGGTTTTTTCGTCGCATCCGGCTGCGGGCAGCCGGCCGACCCCACGGCGACAGCCTCGACCGAAGCCTCCGCCCCGCTCCCCATTCCCGCCACGCCGTCTCCCGCCCAACCGACCACAGTTGCTGCAGGCGCTTCGCTGTCATCCCGCCTCGACTGCGTCCGTACCGCCGGCGGTGTCCTTCTCATCGGCCATCGCGGCGGCCCAACCCGTGATTACCCGGAAAACGCCATCGAAACCTTCGATCGCACCTACGCCGCCGGCACGAAAGTCATGGAAATCGACATCGCCGAAACCAAGGACGGCAAGCTCGTCCTGATGCACGACGACGACCTCGACCGGACCACCACCGGCACAGGCCTCGTCGTCGACCACACCCTGAAAGACATCCAGGCCCTCAAGCTCGAGACCGGCACGAAGTTAACCACCTTCAGCCCGCCCACACTGGAAGCCGCGCTGGAATGGGCCGTGAAAACCGGCGCCATCCTCGAACTCGACAAGAAACGCTCCGCTGCGTTCGCCCCTATCATCGCCGCTATCCGCACAGCCAAAGCCGAGAACAACGTCTTCCTCATCACCTACACCGACGACCAGGCCATCGACATCCACCGCCAGAACCCAGACCTCGTCATCACCGCCACCATCGACACGCCTGCCCGCCTCGACCGCCTGATCGCCGCCGGCGTCAAACCCGAAAACCTCATCGCCTGGACGGGCATCGAACAGCCCGACCCGCAACTCTGGCAAACCCTCGCCGCTCGCGGCATCGAAAGCGCCTTCGGCACAACCGGCGCGCGCGCCACCAGTCTGGACACCCTCTATTGGGAAGACCGCGACGGCTCCGAATACAACGACCTCGTCACCGATGGCCTCTCGATTCTCGTCACCGGCTTAACCGACAAGACCGGCCGACAGCTTGCTGCCGCGCGGCAAAAATCCGGGGCGTGCGGTCTCTGACGATTCATCTGTGAAATGTTCGGACCGCGTGCTGCGGCGCAACAATTCTAAACTGTCGCGTCACACGCGAATGTTCGTTCCGCAACGTCACGCTAATTTCGATGAAACCGTCGGGAATCCGGGCGCCGAGCGCTGATAATGTCTGTGTCAGTGCTGCGGCGCGGCGACACGGGCGCCGAGATTTCACTCGACGCCGCAAGCCTTGGCTGGGTAATTGGGCAAGGCTGCGATCGCCTCGCAGGGGGGATGCCAAGTGGCGCGCCGAGGAGTAGATTCTTTGTTAACAAGGGTTCGCCGGCATCCCTGTCTGGACGCGTCCGGCTCGCGCATTCTTCTGGCCTCGCGAATCGTGGTCCAGCGCGCGCAGGTAAGGGCGTCAGGTTGGCACAAGTCCTGCTGATGGAATGAAGTTTTCGTAGGGCGGCGCATCGCGTCGCTCGCAGCGGATTTAGAGGCAGGGCCGTCGAGCCCCTTCCCTGGGTCCATGGATTGGGTTGGTAGTTGTGGGAATTGCTGAGATGAAGACGAGCGAAGCTCTGGTACGGGCTGCCAAGGATCTCGCCGAGCATGGTTCGGCGATCCCCGGCCTCGAACCGGCCCCGACCAAACACGCGAAACTCATCGCGTGGGTCAAGGAGATCGCAGCCCTCACCAAGCCCGACCGCATTCACTGGTGCGATGGTTCGGACGCTGAGTTTGAACAGCTCACGGCTGAGCTCATCGCCTTAGGCACGCTCAAGCGGCTCAACCCGGCCAAGCGTCCCAACTCCTTCTACGCAGCCTCGGACCCGAAAGACGTCGCCCGCGTCGAGAGCCGCACCTTCATCTGCTCGGAAAAGCAGATCGACGCCGGCCCGATGAACAACTGGGCCGACCCCACCGAAATGCGCGCCAAGCTCGCTGGCCTGTTCGATGGCTGCATGAAGGGCCGCACGATGTACGTCGTGCCGTTCTGCATGGGCCCGCTCGGCTCGAAGATTTCCGCCCTCGGCGTCGAGATCACGGATAGCGGCTACGTCGCCATCTCCATGCGCGTCATGACCCGCATGGGCAGAGCGGCTCTCGAACAGATGGGCGATGACGGCTTCTTCGTTCCCGCCGTCCATACGCTCGGCGCGCCGCTGGCTGCTGGCCAGAAAGATGTTCCGTGGCCCTGCAACGAAGACAAGTACATCGTCCACTATCCCGAAACCCGCGAGATCTGGTCGTACGGTTCGGGCTATGGCGGCAACGCTCTCCTCGGCAAGAAATGCTACGCCCTCCGCATCGCCTCGGTCATGGCCCGCGATGAAGGCTGGCTCGCCGAGCACATGCTCATCCTCAAGCTCACGAGCCCCGAAGGCGAAGTGAAATACATCACTGCCGCCTTCCCGTCTGCCTGCGGCAAGACCAACCTCGCCATGCTCGAGCCCACGCTCAAGGGCTGGAAAGCCGAGACCATCGGCGACGACATCGCCTGGATGCGCTTCGGCGATGATGGCCAGCTCTACGCCATCAACCCGGAAGCCGGCTTCTTCGGCGTCGCCCCCGGCACGTCGGCCGCAACCAACAAGAACGCGCTCGACTCGTGCGCCAAGAACACCGTCTTCACCAACGTCGCGCTCACTGCAGACGGAGACGTCTGGTGGGAAGGCATGACGAAAGAGCCGCCGGAAAGTCTCACCGACTGGCGTGGCCGCGCCTGGTCGCCCGCCATGGGCGAGCCTGCCGCTCACCCCAACGCCCGCTTCGCCTGCCCGGCTGAGCAATGCCCCGTCATCGCGTCCGAGTGGGCCGATCCGAAAGGCGTTCCGATCTCCGCCATCCTGTTCGGCGGCCGCCGCGCTTCGGCTGTTCCGCTCGTCACCGAAGCTTACGACTGGGAACACGGCGTGTTCATGGGCTCGACGGTTGCCTCGGAAGGCACCGCTGCTGCCGAGAACAAGGTTGGCGAACTCCGCCGCGACCCGTTCGCCATGCTGCCCTTCGCCGGTTACAATATGGCGGACTACTTCGCTCACTGGCTGAAGATGGGCCAGCGCTCGGGCGCCAAGCTGCCGAAGATCTACTTCGTCAACTGGTTCCGCAAAGACAAGAACGGCAAGTTCATCTGGCCGGGCTTCGGCGAGAACACCCGAGTCCTCAAATGGATTGTTGATCGTCTCACCGGCAAGGCCGCCGCGAACGACACCGCCATCGGCCGCGTCCCCGCCAAATCCTCGCTCGACATCACAGGCCTCGGCCTCAGCGACGAACAGATGGACACGCTCCTCGGCGTCGATCACGAAGTCTGGCGCGAAGAAGCCAGCCTCATCCCGGCCTTCTTCGACAAGTTCGGCGACCGCCTCCCGAAAGCCCTCTGGGACCAGCACAAACAACTGGTCAGCCGCCTCGGCTAAGCCGCAGAAAGGCCCGCTGGAAACAGCGGGCCTTTTCTTTAGCGCCACGCACCACCTGTCATCCCGGAAGCGCGAAGCGCTATCCGGGACCCATTGCGCCAGTACGATAGCCTCTCGATGGTTCCCGGCTCTCCGCTTCGCTTCGGCCGGGATGACAAGTACAAGTGATCACGCGATTGGGGGATAGAGCGGTATCGAATTCGTAGGACGCCCAAAATTCTTCCTACCTGAATTCAATCACCTAGCCACAAAGAATGGGGGATAGCGCGCTCCAGATTCAACCGGGC
>JAUYSA010000113.1 GCA_030696545.1 Hyphomonadaceae bacterium | reverse complement strand
CCGATCGTCTCGTGCTGCCCGGTCGCAAACGCCAGCATCAGCTTGGTGCCAACTCCGTCCGTACCCGAAACAAGCACGGGGTCCTTGAACCCGGCCGCCTTCAGGTCGAACAGCCCGCCAAACCCGCCCAGCGCGCCGTCTGCGCCCGCACGGCGGGTCGATGCCGCCATGGGCTTGATCGCATCGACCAGCGCTTCGCCCGCGTCGATATCAACGCCTGCGTCACGATAGGTGAGAGGTTTGTTCGTGTCTGATCCGCTCATGAGGCCGCAGTTAACACGCTAGGGAAGGCCGGGCCAGCGTGACGAACCATTCATGCACAACCTGCCTTACAAAGGCCGGAACGGGCGGCTAAAGTCCGGTCCCATGAGACAAATCACAAGATTCGCCGCAGTTGTTGCCACCGCGCTGGCTCTCGCCGGTACGGCTTTCGCGCAGTCCCCGGTTTATTCCGTGAAAGATCTGCCGATCGACAAGATCGCACCCTCGGCGGCCGAAGCGACGAACCAGGGCCGCGCCGAAGCGCGCGTGATCGGCGCCCAGCGCCTGGTCGAACGGCTTACCCTGCCGGAAGACCGTTCATCCGCCCGTCAGCCGATCGACGCGGCAACGATCGCGCGTTCGTATCGCAGCGTGCAGTCGCAGGGCGAAAAATCGTCATCCGTTTCTGGCGGCATTCGCGCCACCGGCTTCGTAACCTGGAGCTATCGCGAAGCCGAGGTTCGCAGCTATCTGGACTCGCTCGGCGTTCCCTATGTCGACAGTCAGTCCGCGCTCGCGATGATCGTCCCCGTCGCCGCTGCCGGCGTTGACCCGGCACAATGGGGCGCCCAGTGGACCACGACGGCCGGTGGCCAGACCGTCGGCAAGTCTGACGACACAGTCCTCACACCCTATGTCGGCTCCACCGAAGGCTGGAGCCGCCGTCCGGTGTGGATGGACATCCAGGAAGAACTGACCCGCGTTCGCGCTGACCATGGCGTGATCGCGGAAGCCTATCAGCAGGGCGCGCAATACTATGTTCGCCTCGTCGATATGCGCGCCAACATTCCCAATCCCGATATCGGCGTTGCCGGTCCGTTCGTAAGTCTCCAGTCAGCGCAGGCCGGCGCAGTGATGGAAATGCAGCGCGCGTGGAAAGCTGCATCGATCGTGCGCGGGTCCGGCGCGACCAACCTCACGCTGGTCGCTTCATTCGCCGACATCCAGGAGTGGGTGAAAATCCGCAAGGGCCTCGAAACCTCGCGGCTCGTGAAGCAGCTCAACATCGAGTCTATGTCCACAGCTGGCGCCGACATCAGCTTCGCCTACACCGGCCGCCCCGATCAGCTCGCCGCTGATCTGCGGTCCAAGGGCGTTGATCTCAGCGGCTCCGATGGCAATTGGCTCTTGCGAGTGTCCGGCCCGCAATGACGCCGTCTGGCGGTCAGCTCTTCCTCGACTTCCCGCGAATTGATCCCGACCAGCGCCCGCTGATCGAAACCGGCTCGTACGCCGCTTCGTTCGGCGCGTTGCGGCGATGGAAGCACTGGCCGGGCGGCCAGATGGCGGTCGTGGGTGAGGCCTTCGCGGGCAAGACCCGGCTCCTGCAGTTCTGGGCCTCGGACGCCAAGGCCGCTCTCGTGACAGGGCAAGCGCTGGCGGCGGCCGAAATACACGATATCGCCCGCCTCTCGGTTTCCGCCCTCGCCATCGACGACGCGGATCACCCAGACGCCTCCCTGGGCCTGCTAGCAGCGCTTAACCTCTGCCGGGACCGGGGCGCGCCAGTCCTGCTGTCCGGCCGGACCCATCCAGCCGGCTGGTTCAGCCACCCGCTCGATCTCCGCTCTCGTCTGGCTGCCATGCCGGTCGCCCAGATCGAGCTTCCTGACGATGAAACGCTGGCCTTCCGCCTACGCGAGGAGTGCGCCCTCCGTCACCTGATTTTGCCTGATGAATCCGTGCTTTACCTGTCCAATCGGATGGAGCGCTCGTGGCTTGCGGTTGGCAAGGTGGCCGACCAGATCGAACGGACGCCGGGGCGGGCCGAGGGCCTGAGGTCAGCCCGGGCGGTTCTGATCGGCTTGGGCATGGACCCCGGCTAATCCCACCGGACTTCGAAAAAGATCCGTAATATATTGGTGTTAAGCAGGTTTTCAGGATCGGCGTCAGACCGGCCAAAGCCTAGGGTGTTGAAGTGGACCAAGCCGATATGGCCGATCGCAGCGAACGTGCGCGTGATACCTCGCCGAAAGGCAAGGAAGCCGCTGCCGTTAACGCCATTGCGGCGCAACTCGCCCAGTCGCCGGAGCGTTTCTTCAACCGCGAACTCTCATGGCTGAAGTTCAACACGCGCGTCCTCGAAGAAGCCGAGAACAAGCGTCATCCCTTGCTCGAGCGCCTGCGCTTCATCTCGATCTCGGCCACCAACCTCGACGAATTCTATTCCGTCCGCGTCGCCGGCCTCCGCCAGCAGGCCCGCACAGGCATCACGCGCGTCTCGCAGGATGGCCTGACGCCGCAGCAACAGCTCGACCGCATTGCCATCAACGCCGGCATACTGATGGCCGAGCAGCAGCGGATCTGGAACGAAATCCGTGTCGAGATGAAGCGGGCAGGGCTCGCCGTGCTAGACGCTGACGATCTCAATGATGGCGACTGTGAATGGCTGCGGGCGCGATTCCTTGAACGCGTCTTCCCGGTTCTTACCCCGCTCGCAATCGACCCATCGCACCCGTTCCCCTTCCTGCCAAACCAGGGCTTCGCCGTCGGCTTTACGCTGAAGCGGACCAGCGATGACGAAATGCTGCGCGCGCTGGTGCCCATCCCCACGCATGTCGAGCGTTTCATGGAGCTGCCGCCCGGCCCTAAGGGCCGACGCTTCATCGCACTTGAAGACATTATCACACTCTTCCTCGACACCCTGTTCCCCGACTGCGTGTCCCAGGGTCGCTGCGTGCTGCGGATCATCCGCGACAGCGATATCGAGATCGAAGAAGAAGCCGAAGACCTTGTCCGGGAGTTCGAGATCCTGCTGAAGCAGCGTCGTCGCGGTCGCATTGTGCGCCTGAAAATCGACCGTGGCGCGCCCGAGGACCTCAAGGCATTCTTCATTGAGGAGATCGGCGCAGAGCCGGCGGACATCGTCGAAATCAATGGCCTCATGGGCCTTGGTCAGCTCAAGGAGCTGATTGTCGATGGCCGTCCGGATCTGGTCTTCAAGCCATTCGAGTCGCGCTTCCCCGAGCGTATCCGCGAGCATCATGGCGATATCTTCGCCGCCATTCGCGTCAAGGACATCCTGGTTCACCATCCGTACGAGTCGTTCGACGTCGTCGCGCAGTTTTTGCGTCAGGCGGCGGGCGATCCCGAAGTCGTGGCCGTGAAGCAGACGCTTTACCGCACATCAAAGAACTCACCGATCGTCGCCGCGCTGATCGAAGCGGCCGAGGCAGGTAAGAACGTCACAGCGTTGGTCGAGCTGAAAGCGCGCTTCGACGAGGAAGCAAACCTCCGCCTCGCCCGCGACCTCGAACGTGCTGGCGTTCAGGTGGTCTATGGCTTCATCGAACTTAAGACCCACGCCAAGGTCAGCCTCGTCATTCGCCGCGAGCAGGGATTGCTGCGCGCCTACACGCATGTCGGCACGGGCAACTATCACCCCATTACCGCGCGCATCTATGACGACCTGTCCCTGTTTACCGCCGACGAGAAGATCGGCCGCGATGCTGGCCGCCTGTTCAACTACGTCACCGGCTATTCAAAGCCGAAGGAGATGGAGGCCATGGCCATCTCTCCGCTGACCATGAAGCCGACTTTGATTGCGCTGATCGAGGACGAGATCGCTCACGCCAAGGCCGGCCGGCCGGCGCAGATCTGGGCAAAACTCAACGCTCTGGTTGATGAGGCAATCATCGACGCGCTCTACAAGGCGAGCCAGGCCGGTGTTCAGATCCAACTCGTGGTTCGCGGCATCTGCTGCCTGCGACCAGGTGTCCCGGGACTTTCCGATAACATCGAGGTCCGCTCGATCGTCGGCAGGTTTCTGGAACATTCGCGAATCGTCTGTTTCGGCGCTGGCGCCGGTCTGCCGTCGGACGAAGCCAAGGTTTTCATCGCATCTGCCGACTGGATGCAGCGGAATCTAGACCGGCGCGTGGAAACCCTTACGCCGATCAAGAATCCCACTGTGCATAACCAGGTTCTGGATCAGATCATGCTGGCGAACCTGAACGATCGCGCACAAAGCTGGACGTTGCGCCCCGATGGACGCTATGTGCGTAACGCGCCAACCAAGGGCCGCCAGCCCTTCTCGGCGCACGACTACTTCCTCGAAAACCCCAGCCTGTCTGGCCGGGGCAGTGCGCTGCGGCTCACGACTCCGCCGCAGCTCAAGCCAAGAGGCTGATCCCGCCAGGGTGTGCCTCGGGGCCAGTGACGGACCAGGGGCCAGCGAATGACGGCAACCTCAGCAACCCGATCCCGGACGAGCGG
Organism: Hyphomonadaceae bacterium; assembly: GCA_030696545.1. GTDB lineage: Bacteria > Pseudomonadota > Alphaproteobacteria > Caulobacterales > Hyphomonadaceae > UBA7672. The sequence continues at coordinate 3,506 of JAUYSA010000113.1, read as the reverse complement.
CAAGCCCGTTCGCTGGAAGCGGATTGGTGTGATGGATGTCGGTTCGAACTCTGTTCGCCTTGTTGTGTATGACGTGCGCGGCCGCGCCATGCAGCCGCGCTTCAACGAGAAAGTGCTCGCAGGCCTCGGCCGTGGGCTCAGCTCAACGGGCAAGCTGAACAAGGATGGCGTCGAGGTCGCGATAGCGGCGCTGTCACGCTTTGCCTCGATCACGCGGGCGCAGAAGGTGGAGTCACTCTTTCCTTTCGCGACCGCTGCTGTTCGTGAAGCCAGCGACGGCAAGGAATTCGCCGACAGGGTAAAAAAAGAAACTGGCATCACGCTGCGCATCCTGTCGGGCACGGACGAAGCAAAGTTCGCGGCTGAGGGCGTTCTTGCTGGTACGCCTGGCGTTGACGGAGTGGCGGGCGATCTGGGCGGCTCCAGCCTGGAACTCGCGCGCTTGAGCAATGGCCGCTACGAGGGCGGCTCAACCTATCCGCTCGGCCCGCTCGCGCTCGATACCGGCGGCGCGTTCAACGAGGACAAGATCCTTGGCAAGGTGAAGGACGTTCTGGCCCACGCGCCAGAGCTGAAGAAATCCGGCGATACATTCTTTGCGGTCGGTGGGGCCTGGCGCGCCATCGGTACGCTGCACATGGATCTGACGCGCGCGCCGCTGCATATGCTGCAGAATTACGAGATGGATGCGGCGGAGCTTTCGAAGCTGCTCGCCGAAATTCTTGGCGGCAAGAAACACGCGGAAGTTCTGCTGGAAGTAACAAAGCGCCGCGCCATTACCATTCCATACGCTGCTGCAGTCCTGAAAACCGTGATCGATGTCGGCAAGTTCAAGAGCGTGATGATTTCATCCTACGGCGTGCGCGAGGGTATTATCTTTGACAGCCTCGATCTTGCCGAGCGCCTCGAAGACCCGCTGGATGCCGGTATCGAAGCATTGATCGCAGACGAGCAGGCCGCCGAGTTCGGCCGGGCTCTGGCAGAATGGGCTAGCGAGGCCGCTCCCTATACTCTGAATGCGCGTCTTTCATCCGCTGCCTGCCGTCTCGTGGATATCGGCGCGCTGTTGCACCCGGATCATCGCGCTGATCTCGCGTTCGATCTGGTCGCGCGCGCACCGCTTCCCGGCCTGAGCCATCGCGATCGCGCTGCTTTAGCGCTCGCAGTCGCCTCGCGCTTCAAGAAGGGTGTCCGCAACGACGTCAGCGAAAAGCTGCTGGATGTGCATACCGCTGGAAAGGCGAGGGCGCTTGGCGCTCTAATGCGTCTTGCCGCTGATTTCTCTGGCCGGTCAGCAGATCTGCTGAAACACGCGCGCCTCACCTGCGATGGCGACACGCTGTCCCTGAAAGTGGCGGCGCCTTATCGCGCTCTGGTGTCGGAATCCGTCGAGCGCAGGCTCGAACAGGCGGCCGACGAGCTCGACATGGATTATTCCCTGACGTCGTAGAGGATCAGACCTCGACGATCTTCACGCCTTTCGGGCTCGCAGCCAGCGCAACCTTACCGCTCTTCAGGCGCAGCGCCATTTCTCCGAACACTTCTCGGCGCCAGCCTTTCAGCGCGGCGATATCCGGATTTTCGTCACGTGCGAGTTTTTCCAGATCGGCAGCGTTGGCGATCAGCCGCGTTGCGACACCAGCATCGTCAGACACCTGCTTCAGCAAAACCTTGAGCAGTTCCCCGACCGCGCCGGGCGGCGGGCCAGATGACTCGGGCCGCTCGACATCAGGTGCATACTTGTCGGGATCATCCAGCGCCTGATTGATCGCGTGGAGCAGGCCCTGGCCGTGCTTCGACTTGGCGAAGCCATTCGGTACGGCGCGCATCCGCTCTAGCGCATCGGCGGTACGCGGTTTCTGCTGCGCGATCTCCTGGATGCCATCGTCCTTGAGGATGCGGCCTCGCGGTTTATCGGTTTCCTGGGCCACGCGTTCGCGCCAGGCCGATACGTTGGCCAGCACTGCGAGGTAGTCGTTCTTGTATTTCCGGATCTTGTGGCGCTTCCACGCGGTCTCTGGATTGAACGCGTAGATTTCTGGATCGAGCAGCGCGTCATGCTCGTCTGCGATCCAGTCGGTGCGGTTCTGCTTCGCCAGCTTCTCGCTGAGTATCCGGTAGATCTTGCGGAGGTACACGACGTCGCCCCGTGCATAACGCAGCTGCTTCTCCGACAACGGGCGGCGGGCCCAGTCAGTGAACTGGGACGATTTGTCGACCGTTCCTTTTACGACCCGGCTGACGAGGTTCTCGTAGCTGATGGAGTCGCCAAGCCCGCAGGCCATCGCGGCGATCTGCGTATCGAAGATGGGCTTCGGCGTGTGGCCAATCAGGCGGGTGAAAATTTCAAGGTCCTGCCTTGCGGCATGGAACACTTTCACTTTCGACTCGTCCGCCAGCAGGTGCAGCAGGGGCGAAAGGTCCATCCCCCGCGCCAGCGGGTCGACCAGCACGTCATAGTCGGCATTAGCGACCTGGATCAGGCAGACCTGCGGCCAGTAGGTTGTTTCGCGGTGAAACTCTGTATCGACGGCGAGGAAGTCGCCGTCTGACAGGCGTTTGCACGCCTCCACCAACGCATCCGTGTCGGTGATCAGGCGGATCTCGCCAGTCTCGTCGTCGTTCAAATCCATAGGCTCCCGATTCGACGGCTAGCTGATATTGACAAGCTTGACGGCGACATGCGCTTGTCCGCCCGTTCAATCAAGCCAAATCCCTCGAATTTCGCGGGAAAAGCAGGAGTTTCGCCCCGATGCATGCCTATAGGACGCATACCTGCGGCCAGCTGCGTGCGGAGCACGTTGGAAATACTGTGAAGCTGTCCGGCTGGGTCCATCGCAAGCGCGACCTCGGCGGCCTGCTGTTCATCGACCTGCGCGACCATTACGGCATCACCCAGTGCGTGGTGACGCCTTCCAACCCCAACTTTGCGCGTCTGGAGCGGATCCGGGTCGAGTCTGTCATCGCCGTTACTGGCGAAGTCGTGGCTCGCGATGCCAGCACGGTGAATGCCACGCTTGCCACCGGCCAGATCGACCTCAAGGTGCAGGACGTGGCCGTGCTGTCCGAAGTGGCCGAAGAGCTCCCGCTGCCCGTCTTTGCGGAGCCGGAATACCCGGAAGACGTACGCCTGAAATACCGCTTCCTCGACCTTCGCCGCGAGACGCTGCACGCCAACATCGTGACGCGCACCAAAGTCATCGCGTCGATGCGCCGACGTATGCACGAGACAGGCTTCACCGAATATTCCACGCCGATCCTGACGGCGTCCTCGCCGGAAGGCGCGCGCGATTTCCTCGTGCCGAGCCGCATCCATCAAGGCAAGTTCTTTGCGCTGCCGCAGGCGCCACAGCAGTACAAGCAGCTTCTGATGGTGGCGGGCTTCGACCGCTATTTCCAGATTGCGCCATGCTTCCGCGATGAAGACCCGCGCGCCGACCGTCTGCCGGGCGAGTTCTACCAGCTCGACTTGGAGATGAGCTTCGTCACGCAGGAAGATGTGTGGG
>JAUYSA010000069.1 GCA_030696545.1 Hyphomonadaceae bacterium | reverse complement strand
AAACGGGGACTTTCGGCCATGCGCTGAAAGCGAAGCGGGGTGGATAGTCAGGTCATCCCGCCCTGTCAAGTTCCGCAGTAAGACCGGCCCCGACCGCCAGCCCGCCGGGAAATCGCCCACTTTGCGGGGTTTAACCCCTTGGGAGCCGGCGGGCAAAAGGTCCGCCGCGGAGCTGGTATATGCCATTTCTGTCTGTAGCCGCCACAGTCGGGGGCCTTATGTTCGCTCCCATGGTGGCGCAGAACGCGCTTGCCACGATCGCCGCCGTCGGCGCAACGCGGATCGAAGCCGAGTACGAGGCGATCACGCCCGTGCCCTGGATGGGCCGCCATCGCACCGCATCAGCGTCTCTCACAGCCGACCTTTCCACCAGCCGCTACCGCATCGCGGTGAACAGCCGCGCCGAGGGCTTCGTCGATTGGTTCGTCGACACCAGCACGGCAATTGTCGCCACCGGCCTCGTCACGCCCTACGGCCTCCAGCCGCTGCGCTATGACAGCTCCGTGCAGGACGGCCCGAAACACCGCCGCGTGCTGATCGATTTCACCCCCGGCGAGGTGCTCGTCAGCGTCTCGCCTAAATACGGCGACTGGGGCTTCCCCGCGACCACGCCCCCGCAGAAGCTCGAAGCCACCGACCCTCTGACCGCCATCCTCAACATGACCGTGCGCACCCGCGCCACGCCGTCCAATCCATGCGGCGGCCCCCTGCGCATATTCGACGGCAAGCAGCGCTACGATCTCCGTCTGCGCTACAACGCGCGTCTCAACTGGGACACCGACGTCTATAAAGGCCCCGCCATCCGCTGCGATGTCGACTATGTCGAGATCGCCGGCTTCGATCCGAAATCCGCACAGGAGAAAGAGGATGATCGCGAAGATATCCGCTGGGCGAACATCGTCCTTGCAGAAATCTTCAACGGCCGCCTAACCCCGCCCCTGCAAGCCGAACTCCGCTCCAATCGCTCCGGCAAATACACCGTGCAAGCCACAAGGCTGTCCTACAGCCGCGCCCGCTGAACTTCTGTCGAGCTACTTCTTCCGTCCAGCCCACACCGCTTGGTACACCCGCAGGAAATTCCCGCCTACGAAGCCCGCGGCATTCTTACGGCCATACCCTTTGCGCAGCAGCCCCGCGACCAGTTCCGGCAACTGCTTGTAGCTCGTCATCACCGGCTTGAAGTTGGCGTCCATGTCCGTCCCCAGGCTGACATGCTCCGGCCCCAGCACATCGGCGAGGTCGATGATGCGGTCGATATACTCATCCAGCGTCGTCATGCCGATGCCCGCCGGCCACGCCCCGATGACGCCGCCCCCACGGCTGATCTCCTTCGCCATATCCATGCTGATGAAGCGCGGATGCGACGCCCCGCGCCCATTCACGTGCGTGTGCGAGCACATCACCGGGCGCGAGCACACCTTCATCGCTGCCGCTACCGTCGCCTCTGACGCGTGCGCCAGATCGACCACCATGCCCAGCCGGTCCATCTCGCGGATCACGTCTGCGCCAAACGCAGACAACCCGCCCGTCACCGGCGCAGCCGTCTGGATATCGCCCACCTCATTGGGCCGGTAATGCACCAGCGTGATCGACCGCACGCCATCCCTGAACGCCCCCGCCACATTGGCGATGTCGCCCGCAAGGAAGTCCGCGCCTTCCACGGTCAGGAAGCCGCCAATGCCCTGGCTCTGCTGGATGCGCCGGAAATCGCCGGGCTCCTTCACGAACGTCACGCCCAACTCCGGCAGCACGCGATGCAAATTGCCGATCTGGCGCTCATAGCTCACGCGCGCCTCGCCGGGCTTGAAGTCGCGCCCCGCACCCAGCCCCTCGCCGACAAGGTTCAGGATCTGCACGTCGGCCACCACCGCAAAGCTCGCGCCCGCCAATCGCCCCTCGCGCATATCGGCCAGCGCGCGATCCTCCGACGGCGCACCCCCGGATATCAGCTTCAGCGCAGGCGAAAGGTCGGTCGCATCGCGCCCGAACGTGCGACCCGGATGCGCGTGAATGTCGATCGCCGGATTTGCCTTCAGCAGATCATGCGCCTGCTGCAGGAAATCCGTATCGCCAGTTTCCTGCGCGCTCATGCACCCTGTCGCCGCCAGTCCCGCGACACACGCGCCGGATGCCAACAAGCGCCTGCGACTTACATCAATGCGATTCATGGGGACTTCCCGCGCGGATAACCTGCCGCCAGCTATACGGGCCGGGTTCCATTGCACGCAAGCTTGCGCCGGATCACTCCAACCTCGGTAATCCACAGCCTGACTGGTTGACCCAGCGCGCGTGCGACCCCAACCTTGGACCCAGGACCGCACGGGTCCACTGGGAAGACGGACATGCACTGGCGCCCGCTCACTCCCCTCGCAGCGAAACGACAGCGTGCTTCTGCGCGCCGCTTCATCTTCGCCTGATCTTCCGATATTCCGGGAGCGCCGACTCTGGCCGCCAGCGACACTCAGCGTATCAAGGCCGTTCTCGGCCCCACCAACACCGGCAAGACCCACCTCGCCGTTGAGCGTATGCTTGCGCACAACACGGGGATGATCGGCCTGCCGCTGCGCCTGCTCGCGCGCGAGATCTACGACAGGATGGTGAAGGTGAAAGGCGAAAAAGCCTGCGCCCTCATCACCGGCGAGGAACGCATCAAGCCGCCCGGCGCACGCTGGTATGCCTGCACCGTCGAAGCCATGCCCGTCTCCGAAGGCGCGGACTTCATGGCCATCGACGAGATCCAGTTGGCGCAGGACCCCGATCGCGGCCACGTCTTCACAGATCGCATCCTGCGCGCCCGCGGCCGCCACGAAACCATGCTGCTCGGCGCCGACACCATGCGCCCCGCGCTGCAACGCCTCGAGCTCGACATCGATGGCGAACGCCGCGAACGCTTCTCGCAGCTGAGCTATGCCGGGCCAACCAAGATCACCAAGCTGCCCAAGCGTTCGGCCATCGTCGCGTTCAGTTCAGAAGAAGTCTATGCCATCGCGGAACTGCTGAAGCGCCAGCGCGGCGGCTGCGCCGTCATTATGGGCGCGCTCTCGCCCCGCACCCGCAACGCCCAGGTCGATCTCTACCAGTCGGGCGAAGTCGACTACATCGTCGCCACCGACGCCATCGGCATGGGCCTCAACCTCGATGTCGGCCACATCGCCTTCGCGAGCCGCCGCAAGTTCGACGGCCGCCAGCGCCGCTATCTCCGCGCCGATGAACTCGCCCAGATCGCCGGCCGCGCCGGGCGCTTCCGCGACGACGGCACGTTCGGCGAGACAGCCGACTGCACGCCCTTCGAGGAAGAAACCGTCGAGCGCATCGTCAACCACCATTTCGAGCCGGTCGACTATCTCAACTGGCGCAACTCAGATCTCGACTGGTCAACCGTCGCAAACCTGCTCGCCTCGCTCCGCCGCCCTTCGCCTGACGTCATCCTCCGCCGCGCCCCCGAAGCGCTCGACGAGATGACGCTCGCCATGCTGGCGCAGGACGAAGACATCGTCCGCCACGCCCGCACCCACGCCCACGTCCGCCGCCTGTGGGATCTCTGCACCCTGCCCGACTTCCGCAAGCACGGCCCCGACGCGCACATCAAACTGGTTCAGTCCTTCGTCGAAAAGCTGGCCGAGCCCTCCGCCCGCATCAAGGACGAGTGGATGTACGCCCATGTCGAGCCGCTCGACCGCACCGAAGGCGAGATCGACACGCTGCAACAACGCCTCGCCGCCATCCGCACCTGGACCTACGCCGCCAACCGCACCGACTGGCTCGAGAACGCGCAGACCTGGCGCGGACGCACCCGCGAGATCGAGGACAAGCTCTCCGACGCACTCCACCAGGCTCTGATGCTGCGCTTCGTTGACCGCCGCACATCTGCCCTGCTGAAAACGCTTAACTCGGAAGAAGACGCCCCCGCGCAGATCGGCCCCGCCGGCGAAGTCCTCATCGGCGGCCACGCTGTCGGCCATCTCGAAGGCCTCGTCTTCACGGCCGAAGCAGCCGGCGACAGCCTCGCCGGTCGCGCCCTGCGCGGCGCCGCCCTCAAAGCCCTGCGTCCGATCATGGAACAGCGCCTCGCCATCATCGCGCAAGCGCCTGATGCCGACCTCGCCTTCGACACCGCGAGCGCCGCCATCATCCATGAGTCAGCGCCCGTCGCCAAACTCATCGCCGCAACCGACTGGCATTCCCCAACTGTCGAGCTGCTTGGCGCAAGAGACGCCTCCTCTCCCAGCCGCGAGGCCGCGCAGGAACGCCTCGTGCGCTGGTTTACGGATCATGTGAAAGCCACGCTCCCGGCCCTGCACGAACTCCGCGCGCATCTTGATGGCAAGGCCATCCGTGGCGCCGCACGCGGCACGGCCTTCCAGCTTCTCGAAACCGGCGCCGCTTTCGATCGCCGCGCCACCACCGCCGCGCGCCAGCCTCTGCCCGTTTCGCCCGAAGACCGCGCCATGCTCAACGCTGCGGGCGTGAAGGTCGGTCGCGTGGCCGCCTGGCTGCCTGGCCTGCTGAAGCCCTCAGCCGCGCGCCTCGCCCTCGCCCTGCGCGCTGTTCACGCAGGGCAACCGCCTCGCCAGCCTCCCACACAGTCCTCTTTTGCGCTCGCCAACGATCCGTGGCCCGAGCCCACCCTATGGACCGCCGGCTATCTCCGCGTCGGCCCTCGCGCCGTCCGCGCCGACATCGCCGAACGCCTCGTCGCCTCGCTCTCGCAGATCCGGCGCGGCTCCGAGACGTCCGCCTTCGCCGTGCCGCCAGAACTCGCCGCACAGCTCGGCTGCCCAATCGCGGAGTTTCCCGCCATCCTGCGAGGCCTTGGTCTCAAGCCTGCCGAGAAGGATCGTGAAACCGGCGCGGTCAAACTCTGGCGCTTCCCCGCCCAGCGCACGCACGAACCCGCGAGCGCGCCGCGCAACAGCCATGTTGCGCCTGCCGCGCCGCTCCCATCCGGCCCCTTCGCCGCCCTCGCCGAACTCATCGCGCCCCAACCCACGCCCCACCGCAGGCGCCGCCGTCACAAGCGCCCTGCCACGGCCTCACCAAAGGCGGTCACATGACTGCAGACGACGAAACCGGCCGCATGCGGCTCGACGTATTCCTGTGGCGCGCCCGCTTCTTCAAGGCGCGCACCTCCGCCACCGAAGCCATCGATCGCTCCGGCGCCCGCATTGAGCGCGATGGTCAGGTCCGACGCATCGACAAGCCCGCTGCGCCCATCGTGCCCGGCGACATCGTGTCCTTCCGCGCGCCTTCCGGTCCAAAGCTTGTGCGAATTCTTTCCCTTCCCGCACGAAGGGGGCCGCCATCGGAAGCGGCGTCATGTTATGAGGCGATCGAGGGGCAATGACGCTGGCGAGGCCTGACAAGTGACTACCGACCAACGGCCTACCGGCCCTGTCAGTGAAACCATGGCGGCGCTCAAGCGCCTGCCGGACCTGCGCGCCGCGATAGAGGGCGTGCTGCTGTTCCTGATGGTGATCACCGCCGGCGCCTGGGCCGCGCATTCGGGCGTGCTGCAACTCAAGCCAAAACCTGCCGACCAGCTCCTGACGACTTGGCTGTCGGCCTTCATCATCCCCACCCTGTCCGAGGAAGTCCTGTTCCGCGGCTGGGTCCGCCGGGGGGCGCCAATCGCGGCCGTCGGCTCGCTTCTGGCGTACATTTTGTGGCACCCGCTCCAGACCTGGATCGGCCTGCCCTTCGGACGCCCCGAATTCGTCGATCCGGCCTTCCTCGGCCTCGTCGCCTGGCTTGGCCTCGCCTGCACCCTCGCCCGCCTCCGCTCCGGCTCGATCTGGCCCGGCGTGATCATCCATTGGGGCGTCGTGGTCATGTGGATCAGCCTTTACGGCGGCTGAGCCAGACTATTTGAGCATCAGGTTGAGCTCGGTGGGCGCTGAAACATCGTTGTAGGGAGCATCCCGGTTCTTTGGCCGTGTGGCCCATACCAGCGACATCCCATTGTCGTCCGCACGGTTGAGGATCATACCCTCGGGGATCGCGGCAAGACCTTCAAGCTGTTCGCCCAAGGACGGCATGTGCCGCTCCTCAACGGGATTCAGATTTCCGGATTCAACAATAAGCACCGTGGGCTTCCGGCCGCGCTCGACCGCTACCCTTATCAGACCAGGCGCGTCCGGTTCGGCGCCGGAGACAATCACCTCGAAATCGATCGCGCCCCTGCCACTGAAATCCCATCGATAGTTCGACCACCGGCTTGCTACAGCTTTCCGCCAGCCATCTGCTTCACGGCGCGCCACAAACACCTGAGTACAGCCAGCTTCGTCAAACTTGTGGTACGTGATCATCACCCGCCCCTTGCCGTCGAAGCCAATCACCGTGTTGTTGTTGATCATGCCGCCACACGTGGGAACCGGGTCAACGATCTCGGCCGTATCAAACGTGATCGGCAGGTCATAGGCGGCGCCGTCGGAACGGAACCAGCGGACCAGATCGGGGCTCTTGGCATACGAAAGATCGTGATTGGTCTCCGCCATGGAACTGTTCCGCCACACCCAGGCCAAGTGAAACCAGCCGTCTGGGCCCAGCACAGGACCCCTGACATAGGCATTCATCCGCCCCTGTCCGTCGATCATTGGTGACGATATCAGCGGGCGCCAAGAGGCAGTCGCCTCATCGAAGATGTTCCAGATTTCGCGGCCGTTCCCGCTCCTGCCGTCCCGATAGTGAAACACCAGCCGGCCTTGCGCATCGCGAATGAAGGCCGGGTAGGTCATGTAACGCTCCAGATCCGCGTCCACCATGACGCTCACAGGCGCCAACGTCCTGACGTCGCCTCCGGGGGCGGACATGAAATAAACGAGCGGCGTGCGGTGCATGTTGGCGGCGACATGAAGCCGGCCAGATCCATCTAGCCCTATGGCAATGCCGTTATGACTGTCCCAGCCCACATGGGTGTCCAACGGCTGCCGCACCCATTCGCCGAGCCCGGTTCGCGCTGCGACAATCAGTTGCCGGCCGGCGTCATAATACCCGGCGAATACCCGTTCGTCGGTGACCGCCAGCGCGAACTTCACACTGTGGCCAGACCAAACCCGGTCAACAACTTCCAGAACACGCGCCACAACTCGCCTCTCGCTCCGAATGCCAGCCTGCCCGGCGGCCCTGACCACGACTACAGCTAAGCAATCGGTTGAATTGACAACACCCGTCTCTGGCCCCATGTCGCGGCGCCAGTACGGACGGCTTGCCACATGACCTACATCGTCACCGACGCCTGCATCCGGTGCAAATACATGGACTGCGTGGAGGTATGTCCGGTGGACTGCTTCTACGAAGGCGAGAACTTCCTGGTGATCCACCCGGAAGAATGCATCGATTGCGGCGTTTGCCAGCCTGAATGCCCGGTTGAAGCCATCGTCCCGGACACGGAAGACGATGCCGACGGCAAATGGCTGAAGCTGAACACCGATTACGCGAAAGTCTGGCCCAACATCACCGTTAAAGGCACTGCGCCGGCCGATGCGGACGATTACGCTAAGGTAAAGGGAAAGCTCGCCACCCTGTTTTCGCCGAAACCCGGCTCTGGACAGTAATTTTTCTGAGGCGAATTGCCGCTAGGGAATGCCAAAACCCGGTGCAAACGCCCATATCCCGCTGCAGCAACGAGTTGAAATTTCTTACAATTGTGCTAAGGATCTGAGCTCGCCGACGGGCGAAACAGACAACGCAACAGTTCAGGCTCCGCTGCGCACACCCTAGGGTAGGCGCCCCGAAGACCTGACACTTATTGCGAGTAACGAGGTGATCGAGCAATGACCAAAAAACTGCCGGCTAAAGTCGTTGAAGGCCTCTTCAATATCGGACAGCATGTGGTTTACCCCGCGCACGGTGTAGGCCGTGTGACAGGCGTTGAGACCCAGCAGGTCGCCGGCATGAAGCTCGAAGTGTTCGTCGTTGCTTTCGAACAGGACAAGCTGATTCTCCGCGTTCCGACCGCCAAGGCGGCGTCGTCGGGCATGCGCGCCCTCGCCTCCACCCGTATCGTGGGCGACGCCCTGAGAACCCTCGGCGGCCGCGCGCGCATCAAGCGCACGATGTGGTCGCGCCGCGCCCAGGAATACGAAGCGAAGATCAATTCGGGCAACCTGATCTCCATCGCGGAAGTCGTTCGCGACCTCCACCGCGCCGGCGACCAGCCCGACCAGTCCTATTCCGAACGCCAGCTCTATGAATCGGCGCTCGACCGCATGGCCCGCGAACTCGCGGCCGTGGAAAACATCAAGCACGCCGACGCCGTGGAGAAACTCTCCAAGTCGCTGGCCAAGCGCGCCGCCTGAAAGGGACAGCCTGAAGAGGCGTCCTCTGAAGATAGCGAAGACTAGCTAGACATTTGACGGGGCGTCCCTTTCCGGGGGCACCCCGTTTCTTTTGTGCCTGGCACACGCTTTTTGGCAGTTTCGTTTCGGCCAGCCCTTCCCGATGGAACCCCGGACTCCATCTCAGTCTTATCCGTGATTTTTTGCCGAGGGGCGGAACCCTCCCCAATCCGGCGTGTTTGTTTTGTCGGACGGAGGCTCTGCCTCCGGTCGGGCCAGCATGTTCCGCAGGCCCAAAGGGACAAAAAATTCACGGAGTTCCCGATGGCGGCGACCGACACGAACGCGACACGCGCAGACCGCCGCTTCGTCAAGAAGGCCATGTCGGCCCCCCTTCTGGAACGCGATCACGAACTCGAACTGGCGCGTCGCTGGCGTGTCGAAGGCGATGAAGACGCCCTCCATGAACTCTGCACCGCCTACATGCGTCTCGTTGTGGCGATCGCTGCCCGCTTCCGCACCTACGGCCTGCCGATGTCGGACCTCGTGCAGGAAGGGAATGTCGGCCTGATGCTCGCCGCCGCCCGCTTCGAACCCGAACGCGAACTCCGCTTCTCCACCTACGCCACCTGGTGGATCCGCTCCTGCGTGCAGGACTACATCCTCCGCAACTGGTCGATCGTCCGCACAGGCACGACCGCCGCACAGAAATCCCTGTTCTTCAACCTCCGCCGCCTCCGCGCCCTGCTGCGCGATCCCACCGATGGCGGCCTTTCGCCCGCAAGCCGCGCCTACGTCGCCACCGCGCTGCGTGTTGACGAAAGCGAAGTCGACAAGATGGCCTCCCGCCTCTCCGCCGCAGATCGCTCGCTCAACGCCCCGATCGGCGAAGCCGGCGACAGCGAATGGCAAGACCTGCTGCCCGACATGGGCATGCTCCCCGAAGAAGAAACCATGATCGACCGCGACCGCGCCACCCGCAAGATGTGGCTGGCCGAAGCGCTTTCCGATCTTACCGAGCGCGAGATGATCATCATTCGCGAACGCCGCCTCGTCGAAGAAGGCGTCACCCTCGAAACCCTCGGCCGCAAACTCGGCGTGAGCAAAGAGCGCGTCCGCCAAATCGAACACCAGGCGCTGCGCAAACTAAAGTCGGCCCTCTGCCGCATCGTCGGCGACCCAGAAGAAGCCGGCCTTATTCCGTCGACCTAGACGCGATCGCCGTCATCCTCGGGCCTGACCCGAGGATC
>JAUYSA010000006.1 GCA_030696545.1 Hyphomonadaceae bacterium | reverse complement strand
CGCGCCATGTCGTCGAGCTTCTCGGTCACCGCGCCGGGGACCACGTGTGGCGTCAGCAGATCGAGGCACTCGGCCGCCAGCTTGCCGGCGACGCGCATGCCTTCGAAGCCTGCGGCGTCGTGGATGCGGATCTGGCCGGTGCGGTGTTCGGCGTCGAGGACGTCGGTCATGTGCTTACTCTCAAGGCTTTCCTGGCGCTGGCGCCGCGACTTGAAAACGGCGGGCGATGGCGACTGCGCTGGGGGTTATGTCGCAATCATAGCACAAGAGTTCAATGGCGCCTCAGCGCTGTGAGCGGCGGCGATAGAGGTAGGACGCGGGCAGGTCCATGCGTCGGCAGGCCAGGGCGGGCGGGGCCGACTTCAGCACCAGGCGGTCGGCGGCGGCCCCAGCCAGCGCAACGATGCCGCGTTCCCATGGCCGCAAACCGTGGCTGGGACCCAGGCCAAGAATATCACGGGTCCATCCCGGCAGGATCTCGACGCCCGCGCGGATGAAGAGGTTTTGCAAGGGGCGAAGCGGACCGGGCGCGGCAGGCGTGCGACGCATGATGTCCAGGAAATCGAAGACGATCTGCGAGCGTTCCAGTTTGGGACGCATGGCCTGAAGCTGCTGCTGCAACGCGGCCTCAGATTGCGGCGCGCCGAGCGCGCCGTAGAGACCCGCGGCTGGAGCGGCCTCAGCATAGAAGCGGTCGCGGTCGCCCTGCGCCAGGGGGCCGTACAAAGGTGTGATAGGCCCGGAGGAAGCCGAAAGAGGCGGTGGCCTGCACCCAGTCGAGCAGTTCGGGGTCGGACGCGCGGTAGGCGTGGCCGGCCGGGGTGACGCCGCTCACCTGGCCATGCATTCGCCCGACCCCCGCGATCATCCGCTCTGCGACCGACCGGGCGCCATAGACGGTGACCATCGCGGCCAGCCCCGTGCGCGCCATGCGCGGCAACGGATCGGTGCGGAAGCTGGTGTGGTCCCATACGCCGGAGCGAACCCTTGGCTCGGCCAGTTCGAGAAGCACCGCGGTGGTTCCACCGATGAACAACGAGACCGGGTTCTTGAACACCCGCCAGGACACCGAGTCCGGGCTGGCCAGCGCCGGTTCGCCGGCCGGCCGCGTGAAGTCGATGGCGGGCAGGTCGCCGACATAGGCCTTCAGGATCTGGCCTATCGCGCCGGGCGCGGGCATGTCGGTCGTGGTCATCGCGACTGTGTCTCGGACGAGGGCGAGATTGTCGCCCTGATCCTCAGATTGGTCGCTCTGCTGGCTCTCGCAAGCTGGCGAAAGCGACAGGGCGCCTGTTCAGGACGCCGGTGTCCAGGGGATCGCATGGCTCAGCGTCACGGCTTCCGGCGACATCTGCGCTGCATAGACCAGCACCTCGACGCCGGCCGCCGCGGCCTGGTCGAGCGCGGCGGCGAATTTCTGGTCCAGCTCGGCGCAGGCCCGGAAGCTCTCGCAATCGGTGCGCTGGACCACGAATAACACCACCGCGCGCTCGCCGGCCGCCGCCATCGCTTCAAGCTCGCGCAGGTGCTTGGAGGATCTGGCCGCCACGCAATCGGGAAACTCCGCCAGCCCCTTGGTGCGCGACAGGTGACAGTTCTTGATCTCCAGCCAGCAGGGCGGGCGATCTGGGTGCTCCAGCAGGAAATCGACGCGCGAGGCCTCGCCATACTTCACCTCACGCCTGTGGGTGGTGTAGCCGCGAAGTTCGGGAATGGCGTCCGCCGCCAGGGCCTCTGCGACCAGCCGGTTCGGATGCATGGTGTTGACGCCGACCATTGCGCCATCGACCTCTACAAACTCCAGGGTGTGGGCGAGCTTGCGCTTGGGGTCATCGGACTTGGACAGCCAGACGGTCAGGCCTGGCGTATTGACGCCCAGCATCGCGCCCGGATTGGGGCAATGGGCCGTGACGGCCGTCCCGTCCTCCATCACCACGTCGGCGAAGAAGCGTTTGTAGCGGCTGACGAGCGTGCCGCGCTTCAGCGGCTGGGGGAAATCCATGGGCGGTCCGAAGCCTGGCGGGGAGCCGTTGATTTAGGGAGCTCGGACGCAAAGGACCAGCGCGCGGCGACTAACGGTTGCGAGCGGTCGCCGAGCAGGGTTAGTCGAAAGCCTGCGCGGCGTGGCGCGCGAGAATGACGGGCGAGGCGGATGACGGGTTCGGTGGACGGGCGGGTGACCGCAGGGGTGCTGATCATCGGCGACGAGATCCTCTCGGGCCGGACGCAGGATACCAACCTGCGCGACATCGCCAAGTATCTGGGCGTGCATGGCGTGGACTTGGCCGAGGCGCGGACCGTCAGCGACGACATCCCCGAGATCGTGGCGGCGCTCGACGCCCTGCGGAACCGCTATGACTATGTGATCACCACCGGCGGCATTGGCCCGACCCACGACGACATCACCGCCGACGCGGTGGCCGCCGCCTTTGGAGTGGAGCTCGAGGAGCACCCCGAGATCATGGCGATGATGGCCGCACGCTGGGGCGAGGCGCCCAACGCCGCCCGTCGGCGCATGGCCCGCGTGCCGGTCGGCGGCGTGTTGGTGAAGAACCCCGTGCAGGGGCCGCCCGGCTTCATGATCGGCAATGTCTTCGTGCTGGCCGGGGTGCCGACCATCATGCGCGGCATGCTCGAAGACGTCGGCCACCGCCTGAAGGGCGGCGCGGTGACCATCTCGCGAACCGTCCGCGTAGAGGGCTCCGGCGAAAGTGTGATCGCCCAGCCGCTGGAAGCCGTGGCCAAGGCCCATCCCGACATGTCGCTGGGCAGCTACCCGTTCTTCGGCGACGGGATCTTCGGCTCAAACCTGGTGCTGCGAGCCCGCGACGCAAGCGAGTTGGCGGCGGTGGTCGAGGAGTTGATCGCGGCGCTGACCGCGGCGGGGATCGAGGGGGTGCGGGAGGTGGAGGGGGTTTAAGGTCTTGTTCGCACCAGGTGAAGTCTGCCATTTCATCGCGCTCAGCCTGCAGCATGCACAACGAATTGCCTTTGCGAAGGCGAGGTGCGAGCCTTGAACACTCGGAATTTTGGATCTGGTGAACCTGAATGGGCGAGTACACGCTGTTCCTACTGGCCGCGCCGATCGCCGTCCTGGTCGGGTACAACATATATGCGGTTCGCAAACATGCCGCTCGCGAGCGTGAAATGCAGTTGCGCAAGTCCGGCGCAAATCATCGCCGTGGCCCCGGTTTGCACAAATAGCCTGCGGGCGATTTTGAAGCTGCATGTCTGCTGGGCTTGAACCTAGGTCCGCCTGTCGCACCGTCCATCTACGGTTTCCAGTTACCGCCCCCTTGCCGCAGACCGGCGCGGAGGCGGTAAAATCTAAGCTTTCACGACTCGATCAGCCGGCAAGCCCAAGCGGGCAAATACATTTCGGGTGTCGACTATGAGCTTCGCGTTGGCGGCGATCAGACCGTAGTCCACCGCGTCGTGGTCGGTCGCCACGAGCACAGCGTCGTAGCTGGCGATCGTTTCGGCAGTCAAAGCCACCGTCGTGCGGCCCGCCAGGCCAGGATGCTCACGCGTCGAGGGGATGGCGGCGATGTGCGGATCGTGGAAATCGCAGACCGCGCCGCGTTGCTCAATTTGTTCGATGAGCACCAAGGACGGGCTTTCGCGCGTATCATCGACGTTCTTTTTGTAGGCCACGCCCAGCAGCAGAATGCGCGATGACTTGAGGCCCTTGCCGGTCGCCTCGTTCAGCGTTTCGGCGAGGCGATCGACGACAACCCGCGGCATGCTGGTGTTGATCTGTCCGGCCAGTTCGATGAAGCGCGTCTCCATGCCGTACTCGCGCGCCTTCCAGGTCAGATAGAAAGGATCTACGGGGATGCAGTGCCCGCCGAGGCCGGGGCCCGGATAGAAGGGCATGAATCCGAACGGCTTGGTCGCCGCGGCGGCTATGACCTCCCAGACGTCCACGCCCATGGCGCTGTAGACCTGCTTCAATTCGTTTACGAGAGCGATATTCACAGAGCGGAAGATGTTCTCGGTGAGCTTTGTGGCCTCTGCTGCGGCGGCGCTGCTGACGGCCACCACTTCGGAGACGATTTTTTCGTACAACGCCACAGCCAAGTCGCGCGACTGGCCATCGTCGGCGCCGACGACCTTCGGGATGGTCTTGGTTCCGAAGTGCGGATTGCCCGGATCTTCGCGTTCCGGCGAGAAGGCCAGGAAGACGTCCTTCCCGACAACCAAGCCCGTGGCTTCCATCAGCGGTTGGACGATCTCACGCGTGGTTCCAGGCCACGTCGTGGATTCTAGGACAACCAACTGACCAGGCCGTAGGGTCTTGCTGATCGTTTCGGCCGTGTCGCTTACGAAGCTGAGATCGGGATCCCGGTGCCGGGTGATCGGCGTGGGCACGCAGATTAAGATGGCGTCGGCCTCGGCCAAACGCGTGAAGTCAGTGGTATTGTCAAAGCGACCGCCTTCGATCGCGCCGCGCATGACGTCTGGACCGATGTAGCTGATCACCTGTTCCGCGGCGTTGATGGCGGCTACGCGTCGCGCATTTACATCAAAGCCCAGTACGTGGAAACCGGCGTCCAAACCCGCCAAAGCCAGCGGCAGGCCGACGTAGCCTAGCCCGACGATGCCGATAACGGCATCGCGCTTCTCAAGACGGGCCATCAGTGTTTCGAATTGGGAGGCTGGCTCAGACACAGTTTTTCCTTCTTGGGACGTCACCGGGGCTACCGTTTCAGGGGAGCCATGCAAAAGAGAAGTTGGCGTTTCCGATCGCCTGAAGTCGGCAATTCAGTTTCTTCCTATCGTACGGCCATGAACGCAAACCTACCGTGAAACGAGAGGGGGAAAGTGAAGCCGCGGAGGCTTAAGGCGCTCATGAAGGGCAGACAAGTGAGGAGTGAGGCCGATACATTTGCTCAACGAGTTGAGACTAGTCAGCATACTTGTTGATTGGGATGAGGCGGGCCGGCGGCCAAAATGACCTTTTCCACATAGATCGGAGCTTGAAACCGCAGTTGTCTGGGCCGTTTTACAAGCTGTTGGATAATTTCTCCGACAAGATCGCCCTCGTCGAGGGCGACGCCAAGATTTCGTACGCCGATTTGGCGCGCACGGCGCAACAGTTGGCCGATCAGATCGGATCCGAAAGGCGTCTGGTCTTTCTGGAAGCGCGCAATGACAGCGTGTCGATCGCGGCCTACCTTGCGTGCCTCGCTGGCGGTCATCCAGTTTATCTCTTCGGCCATTCGGATGTTGCCCGTGCTGAAGGCTTGGCAGAGCGATATCAGCCGAACGTGATCCTTCGTGTTAGGCGGGGCGCTGTCGAGGTTGAGCAGCGTAGGCGTGAGCTGCATCGGCTACACCCTGAACTGAGGGTGCTGCTATCGACGTCTGGATCCACGGGATCTCCCAAATTCGTTAAGTTGTCGGAGCGGAATATCTGGTCCAATGCAGAATCCATCGCGACCTACTTGGAACTCACATCCAAGGATCGCGCGGCGACCAGCTTGAGCTTCAACTATTCGTACGGGATGTCGGTGGTGAACTCCCACCTGATGGTCGGCGGCTCGTTGTTACTGACCGAGCGATCGGTCAGCGAGCCGGCGTTCTGGCGAGAGTTCGAGGCGGCCGGGGCGACGAGCTTCGCGGGCGTGCCCTATACTTTCGAGCTGTTGCGAGGCACCGGAGACGCATGGTCGCGTTCGTCCTCGCTGCGCTATGTCACCCAGGCGGGCGGTCGTCTGGCTCCGGAACTCGTTCGCCACTTTACACGCCTGGGAGTCGCCGATGGCTGGCGCTTCTATGTCATGTACGGTCAGACCGAGGCGGCGCCGAGGATCGCCTACCTCCCGCCTGAGCATGCCGACACCCATCCGGACTGCATCGGGGTGGCGATACCTGGCGGCGAACTTAGTCTGCTTGACGCCGCGGGGCGTCCGATTTCAGAAGCCGGCGTGGAAGGCGAACTCGTCTATCGAGGGGCGAATGTGATGATGGGTTACGCGCTTAACAGCGCGGACCTGTCCACCGATGAGACACCGCCGCAGCTCTTGACCGGCGACATAGCCTTGCGCAACGACCAAGGCCTCTATCGCATCGTCGGGCGAACCTCGCGGATCGTCAAACCGTTCGGCGTGAGGATTAATCTGGACGAGATGCAAGATCAGATTCGGGAAACGGTCCCCGGGGCGGTCTGCGCCGGCACCGACGACCGGATCGTCGTCCTGTGCCCATCGCCGGCTGACGCCTCTCAGGTCGCGGACCTAGCGCAGCGATTGGCGGCGATCTACAATCTTCCTTTATTCCTGTTCCATGCCCGAGCGGTGGACCAGGTGCCGATGCTGAGCAATGGCAAGACCGATCTGCAGGCCGTGTTGGCGCTTGCCGACGCCGAGGGGATGAGCACTGCGGAGATCGGGGCCGCCAAGACCCTCTGGCGGCGAGTTGCGGCCGCGTTTGGCCTGCCGCCACGGCCGCAGTTGGCTGCGACGCAGAGCGTGTCGGCGATCTTTGCGACCTACCTCGAAGCTCGGCCCATCGAGGAGGAGAGTACGTTCGAGGCCCTTGCCGGGGATTCGCTGTCCTATGTCCGAACCCAACTGGCGCTAGAGGCGTACATGGGCGCTCCGCCGGTTGACTGGCACCAGTGGTCGGTGGCCGATCTGGAACGGCTGAGCCGGGGGCAGAGCATCGACAGGAGCTCGTCGTCGGCGGCGACGCTGACAATCCGACCGACAGAGGCGGCTCTCCTGCCCGCAGTGCGGCGCTTCAACGCGCGTATGGAGGCCGGCGGCTCTCCCTGGAAGTTCTACGACACCGCGACACCAGATTGGCTCGGGGCGAACGAGGGCGCGCGGGCGTCGAGATCGTATCATCTCGCGGTCGATGACGACGGCGAAGTCCGCGGCGGCTTCGTACTGAAGGAGCAGGATTTCGTACTCAATGGCGCCGACGTCGTTGTCGCCAACACCCAGGGGCCGGTTTCGGAGGGCGTGGTCGATCCCGACTTTGGATCGCTGGGCGCCATTCTCCTGGCGCAGGCGCTTGCGCGCCAGCCGTTGCAATTCGGCTGGGGCTCGTCGGCGCGCAAGGCCGAGGTTCTGACTCAGGCCGGGTGGCCGTTGCGGCAGGTTCCAATCCTGCTGCAGATCGTCGATGCGCGGGCGTTCCTTAGGCGGAGCCCGTTGGTGCGTCGGAACAGGCCGATGTCCCTCGTAGCAAACCTGTTGGCGGCAACCGGGGTCGGGACGCTAGGCAACGCGATTTTGCGGAGATTGATGGCAGCATCAGTGCCGCCGGGTCCGGCGTTCGCCGCCTATGAAGAGGAAAAGTT
The DNA here is from genome assembly GCA_030696545.1 of Hyphomonadaceae bacterium. Classification (GTDB taxonomy): domain Bacteria; phylum Pseudomonadota; class Alphaproteobacteria; order Caulobacterales; family Hyphomonadaceae; genus UBA7672. Next base: position 25,657 of record JAUYSA010000006.1, on the reverse strand, counting down.
TGGCGACTGGGCCGATGACATCTGGGCGCTCGCACGCGGCGCGTACGGCTTGGCGGCGATCCGGGACGCCCGCGCGCTGAACGAGCTCATGCCCGCAGGGCGATGGCCCGACGCCATCCCGTTGAGAGTCGAGGTCGCAGGCGTCACGGTTGGATGGGCCGCGCTGCGCGATCATCAGCTCGCCAGCGACCAGACCTTTGGCGACCTGAGAGTCGGCTCGGTCATCGACATGTTGGCCGCCCCGGGGCAGGAGCAGGCCGTCGCCGCAGCCGCCTTCAACCGCCTGAAGGCGCGTGGGGTTGATGTGGTGGGGACGGTGGTGTCCCACGATCGCTGGATCAAGGCCTTCAAGGGCGCGGGCTTTGTGGCGCTGCCAGGGCGACGAAACATCTCCTTGTCCCCCGCATTGGCGGTGGCGGCGGGGGGCTTCGATGCCTCGGCGCGGCGCGCGCACTTGACCTTGATCGACGGGGATGGGCCCCGGTTGTTCTAGCCTGACCGTTCTAGGGTGAGGCTAGAACTACAGTGGCTTTGAGTCCGCTGACCGTTTGGTGGGGGAGCGCTTCCCAGGCTCGCTGGGATCGGTGCGAGTGCGCCCACGACGTACGAACGCGATGAGCGGCACTTCGACAAGGCGGTGGATGCAGTAGGCCGCGAAGGCACCTAACATCAAAATCGTGACGAAAAGCGCGTCGGCCGGAAGCCTGTTCGCCAGGCCTAGATAGGACAGGATCTCTCCGATCAGGCCTTGGACATGTTGGTGCACGAGGTAGAGCGTGTAGGAAGCGTTCCCCAGCGCCGTCAGGGCTGGCATGGAGATGCTGTGAACCCGCTCAATTGTCGCTGCCCCGAGAACGACCAGGCCGCACGACAGCGCTATCGCGAGGATGAAGGTGGTCTCGGGCATCTCTTGATCGACATAGACGGCCACCGACAAGAATCCGATCAATCCGGCAACCAGGGGGACCAACGCCAGTCGCGGCGAGAGACGCTGGTAGAGCCAGCAGGCCGCCATGCCGACGAAGAAGTTGACGCCGAGCAGAGATGTCCAGACGCCGAGCGGGCTGGTCCGCGGCGGCACTTGGTGGAGCGCGAGGATCACGGCGGCCCAAACGGCCATCGCGGCCAGACCGAGGCGCTTGTGGATGATCAGGACGGCGAAGGTGAGGTAGAATCCTACCTCGTAAAATAGCGTCCAGGCGACACTGAGAGGTGTCGCCTCATTGCTGAATCTGAATAAAGATACCGTTGATACCCAACCCGAAATGGTTTTCGGAAGCAACGTCGATCCGTTTAGTGCAATGACGGCGAGGACGAATATCGCGGTGTAAAGCCAGTAAACAGGATAGACGCGCGTGAAGCGATTTCTTAGGTAGAGACCAACTTGTCTTGGGTGGCCAATATCTTTCCCATGTGCGTGCAGTATGATAAATTCGGACAGCACGAAGAAGAAATTCACGCCGGCGTGGCCCTGCCGTGTGAGGTCTGCGAATGCGGACTCCCCGGGGGCGAACTCCACTGACAAGTGAAATGCCGCTACTGAGAGGGCCGCGAGGGCCCGTCCGATCTGCAGTGAGTTTAACATGGAACGCATGTGGAAATTCGATCTCAAACAATTGCGCTTTAGCCTATGGCGAAGTGGGATCTGCGGCGAGGGCCAGCCCTAGTGTTTCGTGCGTGGCGCTCATATCGACTTGGTAGGGATTTTTCACTATCAGATGTGTGCTGAGATCAGGGGTGGAGTTGCATCAATGGCTTACTTGTCTGAGATGGATGGAGAGTTCGGATTTATCGATCCGGAGGCGGCTGCGAAGCGCGGCGCCGAGTTGTCGGAGCGCTACAATTCAGCCGGGCCTTTCCCTCACGTAGTCATCGATGATTTCATGCCCGAAGAGATCCTTGAGCGGTGTCTGCGGGAGTTCCCCGTCAACATCAGCGAAGGCGGCGTCCGCTTCGATCGGGAGCAAGAGAGATACAAGACGCACTTCAGTCCCGACGTGCTGTCGCCTTGGTATCGAAGCCTCTTCTATGGCTTCAATTCTCGACCATTTATCCGAGTTCTGGAGAATATCACGGGTATCAAAGGCTTAATCCCTGATCCGTTCTTTCTTGGTGCAGGTTTGCACGAGATTTCGCAAGGCGGACACTTGTCCATCCACGCCGATTTCAACCACCACAAGCCGATGAATCTCGAGCGCCGCATCAATTTATTGATCTATCTCAATAAGGAGTGGTTGCCTGAGTATGGGGGGCAACTTGAGCTCTGGGATAGGTCCATGAAGAATAAGGTCGTGGATGTTGTCCCGTTGTTCAATCGATGTGTGATTTTCAACACCGATTCAGATAGTTTTCACGGCAATCCGGAGACTATCAATCATCCGAAATCGGTGCCGAGAAAGTCTATTGCACTGTATTACTATACGTCGACGTGGGATACCGCGAAGCGGGACCATACGACGCAGTTTAAGGTCCGGACCGGAACCAAGGATGCAGTTGATGTGCGCGTTAAATACAGAGAATTGATGCAGGATCTTCTTCCGCCCATGTTGCACCGAAAGCTGACGCGCGGAAAGAGAAGCGTTCCGGAGTAGGAGCCTGCGGGCCGCCTCCGGACCGATCGCTTCAAGCGAGCCGATGGCGCGAAGCCTATGCGCGCCAACTACACACCAAGGGGGAAGCCGTCGTGGGACTTCTGAAATCCGCGATCACCAGGGCGAGGCTGTTCTTTTTGCGGAGGCGGCAGTTCGATAATGTCCAACTGCGCAATTTCTTCAGTAGAAACTACGACATCCAGATTGGGCTCTATTCCTACGGCTGTTTCGACCGCTGGAGGATGCCAGGCCCTATCCGGATCGGGCGGTTCTGCTCTTTTGCCAACACGGTGCGATCGGCGCCTAACAACCACCCGATGGACGCCTTGACGACCCATCCCGCGCTCTATGAGCGCTCCTTCGGAGTCGTCGATAAGGATGTGGAGTGGCTCGATCCGCCGCTGGTCGTCGAAGACGACGTTTGGGTCGGGCACAACGTTATGATCCTGCCGGGTTGCAAGTTCATCGGCCGTGGTGCGGTCATAGGCGCGGGGGCGGTCGTTACCAAGAACGTCGACCGCTACGCGATCATGGCCGGCAATCCCGCGCGGAAATTGCGCGACCGTTTCTCGCCGGAACTGGTGGAGGCCGTCGAGGCGAGCCGCTGGTGGGAGATGGATATCGAAAAATTGCGGCGCTTCGTGGCCGAGCATCGGGATCTCGCCTACGGTCCCACGGCCGAGACGTTGCGTGACTGGCGGCGTGAGACAGCGCGTTGACCTTAAGCCCTAAAGTCAGTGTGGTCGTGCCGCACTATAATGATCTGAAATCTCTCGATCTTTGCCTTGAGGCCCTTTCTGACCAGACGTTCGCCCGGGACGACATGGAGATTGTCGTTGCGGACAATGGGTCTCCGCAAGGCGAGGCTGCGCTTCGGGACCTGATTGCCGGGCGCGCGCGGCTAGTCGTCGTTGAAGTGCGCGGGGCGGGTCCGGCGCGCAATGGTGGGGTATCCGCGAGCCTTGGAACCATCCTTGCGTTCACTGACAGCGATTGCCGGCCGGACGCGAGGTGGCTGGCCGAAGGTGTGCGCGCCCTTGAGATGGGCGTGGATTTCGTCGGCGGTCGAATGGATGTGCTGGTCGACGACCCGCGGCGTCTTACCGCCGCTGAAGCCTTCGAGATGGAGTTCGCCTTCGACAACGAGGCCTACGTGAAGGGGCGCGGCTTCACGGTGACGGCCAATTTGTTCTGCTCGCGCAAAATGTTCGACGACGTCGGCGGCTTCAAGGTCGGCGTGCCAGAGGACAAGGAATGGTGCTGGCGCGCCGGTTCCATGGGTTACCGGATCGGATATGCGCCGGGAGCGATTGTCGGACATCCAGCCCGTCGAAGCTGGGACGAGTTGTCTGCAAAATGGCGCCGGCTGAGCTCGGAGGCGTTCAGCCTGGCGGTGCTGCAGCCTAGCGGGCGTCTGCGCTGGTTGCTGAAGTCTTGCGCGCTGCCGATGTCGGCCGTGGTCCATACCCCGCGCGTGCTCTGCAGCAAGCGACTCGCAACCTTCAGACAGAAGGCCGCAGGCCTGGCGGTCCTTTACCGATTGAGAATGTGGCGTTGCATCGATGGGCTTCGTCTGCTCGCCACCGAAAGGTCTGCGTAGGCATGCACGTCGCCATCGTCATAGTCGGCTTCCGGAATCCCGACGACATCGCCGAATGTCTGCATGCGCTGGAAACGGCCAGGCATCGCGACTTCGAGGTCGTGGTTTGCGAAAACGGCGGCCACCAAGCGTTCGACATCTTGAACAGCCGTCTGCCGACGACGCTGTCGGGCGGACAGACCGTGAGAGTCATAGCGGCGCCGCACAATGTGGGTTTCGCGGGGGGGGTGAATATCGGCATGAGAAGTTCGCCTGACGCGGATGCGTGGTGGGTGCTAAATCCGGACACTAAGCCTGAGGCTGAAGCGCTTTCGGCGAAGGTGGCCCGATTGGCGAAGGGCGACTGCGACGCGGTCGGCTGCACGCTCTACAGGCCGAATGGCAAAATTCAATCGCACGGCGGACGTTGGCGCGCGTGGTTCGCCCGCGCCGAATCCATCGGCATAGGCGATTCATTAGATTGCGCTGTAGATCCGCTCATGATCGAGAGGGATCAGTCCTATTTGAACGGCGCGGCGATGCTTGTGGGCCGCCGCTTCCTGCAGGTCGCTGGAATGATGCGCGAGGAGTATTTTCTCTACTGTGAGGAAGTCGAGTGGTGCCTGCGCGGCGCCAAGCTGGGCCTCCGTCTCGGCTACGCGCCTGAAGCGCGTGTGCTGCACGCCCAGGGTACCACGACCGGGGCCGGAGAGGAGATCCGAAGGCGCCCACGGACGCCGATCTACCTCTCGGCGCGCAACGCGGTGCTATTGACCCGCGACCTCTATGTTCTTCGGCTACCAATCGCGGTGGTCGCGCTGGCTGGCCAACTGCTGCTCAGATATGCGCGGCATGGTGCCTGGCGGCAACTCGGCCATGGACTCTCCGGGATCGCCGCAGGGGTGCGGAATGAGCGTGGGGCTCCCAAGTGGTTGAACCCTTAGTGCTGACCCTCCAGAGCTCAGGGTTAAGAGCGAGCGCTAGCTTGGCTAGGCGCCGATAGGTCGCGTTGTTGGGCGTGGTCAATCTTGGCGCGATAGACTAGGGCCGCGCCCATTCCGATCATCATGAAGATCAGCGGGTGGTTGTCCTGCTGACTAAAGACCGCCTTGATCACCAGGAAGTTCACCAGGGCCACGCTTAGCGGCATGAGTAGAGCTGTGTCGTTGTTCCGTGGGATCGTGCTAATCGCGTATTTGCCAGTGTAGTAGATGGCGGCAATCAGCATTCCATAGAACGAGACGATGCCAAGCAGGCCGTAATCCAAGCCTATCATCATATAATAGGTGTCGATCGTCAGAATGCCTATTGGATTGCGGTGCCCGAGCGCCTCGGCGCCTTGTCCCATCCCGTGTCCCAGGGGGTTTTTGAGGATCATCGGGATTGCATCTTGGTACTGAGAGATGCGGCCTTGGTTGCTGGCCTGGTTGGCTCCGTTGCCCCAGACTTCATTGCGTATCCGGCCGACGAAGAATGTCGCCATGATCGCGAGCGTGAAGATGACCGGGTAGGCGAGCGTGATCGCTGGCCCGAAGATGCTCTCCTTGCTTCGGCGCCACCGCAGCGCCGCCCAGAAGAGCATGTAGATGAGGGAGCCCAGCAGGAATCCAACCATCCCCAAGCGGGAGTCTGTGATCAGCACGATGTATAGCAAGAACGGCATCGATAGGCCGGACGCGATGCGGATCGCAAGCCGATAGGGGCCGAACGCAAAGTGGATGATGAACGGTACGCAGAGAGCGAGGAATTCCGCCAACCCAAGGCTCGTCGAGAAGGTGGCCTGCACGCGGTGAACGCCAATGGCCGCACGTTGCTGGCCGCCGAGGATGCGCAGGACCGCCTCATCTTCGATCGTTAGAAAGTTGGGGATGTGCCCTACCCACAGCACCTGGCCTTGCCGGCCCTCCATGAAGCCGACGAGCCCTATCAGGATAGACATTATCCAAAGCAAGACCGCCCACCGCTCGGGGCGTCCTGGTTTGAGGAACACGTAACAGCCCGCGAAGAACATGGCGGTCCAACTGACTTGCGCCAGCACCACCTTGTTAGCCGTGTCCTGGGGGTGATCTGACAGCGGTGTCGTCAGGATCTGGATCGCTGCGAACATGACTAGGAAGATTATGACCGGCGGCATCGCACTCAACGCAGCGCGAAGCTCGCTTCGCACTGTCTTCGATACCGATACCGATACGAGGAGCAGAAGAACCGTAGGGAAGCCGACCAGGCGGATCATGGTGATCCAAGGGAGGCCCGGCGGGGAGAAGGCAAGGTAGTTGGGCCACATGATAAGCCCGATGAAGAAGGTGAAGAACATCACCTCCAGGGCCCCGATCGGCGCGTAGCGGGAATCCGGCAACGCCCAGATCGCGACGATCGCCAGCACAGCCACGGGAAACGCCATGGGTACCAACATGTAGGGCGCCGTCAGCGCATGGTAGAAGCCGTAGCAGAAGCAGAAAAAGAGAAACGCCGGGACTAGGGCCCACCGAACGTATGGCCGCCAGAAGGGACTGCGGGGATTTTCATAGGGGCTAAGGACGACCGGCGTCGCCGTAACCCGGGCCCACCGCGAGCGGAGGCCGTCCAGCGCCTCTGAGAGGCTATTCACCGGAAATTTCCGCAACACTTATAGGGCCTCTCGTCTTGGCTTGAACATTGACTAGTCCGAGGACTGAGCGTCAATTTGCCGGTCAAGTCTTGCGAATTACGCCTATGCCTAACGCTAAAGCGCGCTGGATTGTCGCCCATTCTCGCCGGATGAGCCAGGTCAACGCCGCGACCGTTCCAAAGGCGAGAGCGGTAATTCGGACTATACCGTGATGTTCGATTACGGTCGTCCATCCGATGACCAGCAGCGAGATGATCACTAGTAGGGCGATGCGATCCCAGTCGTGGAACAGTCGACGCTCGCTGGCGCGGTTGACCAAGGCGATGGCGGTGATTAAGGCCAGCAGTTCGCCAAGAATGAACCCGGCCGTGACGCTCACCATGCCGCCGTAGAGGCGGACTGCGAAGAGTGCGCAGGCCAAACCCGACATTCGCATGATGTTGTTGGCGAGTACGATTTCGCTCCGCGAGATGCCTAGTGCGACGGTGGTGGGCCATTGGCGCATAAAGCGGAACGCTTGAAAAATCCCGATCATGGCGATCACGATCGCGGGCTGGGCGAAGCTATTTCCAAAGAGTAGCACGGTGGCGGTCGGCGCGACGAGGGCGAACCCCATGGCGATGCCGGCCGCGAGAATCAGCGTCTGCCCGCCCATGGTGTCCGACGCCGCATCGCGTTGTGAGTTGTCGTGTCGGCCCGCCGCTATGTGCGGCAGGTGCATCGAGCCCATGTACCGCATGATCGTACTGGCGGGGTAGTAAGCCAGCATCAAGATCGCCGTGTAGTGACCGAGCTGACTAATGCCGAGTTCATTGGCGACGACGACGCGGTCGCCCTGGGAGCCGACGAACAATAGTAGGCCATTGAACATCAGCGGGACGGAAAAGCGCGCCAACCGCGCAGCGTGCTCTTTGGAGTAGCTAAACCGATACGGGGTCTTCGCCAAGACGTGGGATGTCACGGCGTAGGCCAACGAGCGCGTGATCAAGCCGTAGAGGACGGCGGTGAAGTCCCGAGTGATAAATGCCGCGACAGCCGTGACGATGAGGCTGAGGATCTCGCTGACGAGCGTGACGGTCGCTTCCGAGCGGAAGTCCGCGCGGCGCTGGTCGCGACGAAAGTCGAGATGCAGGAAGCCGAAGATCAGCGGCGCCAACGCCAATATAATTAGCGCCGGCTGCAACGACGGTGTCTGGAAATAGAGGGCGATGGGGCCGGCGAACAGGGCCAGGCCAATGGCTTGGACCGCGCCTCGACTGACGAACAGGGCCTGAACCAGACCCTGAACTGCGGGGGTGTCGCCATCCTTGTCCTGAATCAGGAACCTGTCGCTGCCATTGTCGGTGATCGACTGGAAGAACTGGGATGTCAGGGTGAGCATGGCGACGAGGCCAAGCTCTTCGGGGCCAAGGAAGCGCGCAAGGATCGTATAGCGCGCAAGGGCGCATAACTGCGCCGTCGCGGTCGCAGCGAGAAACACCTTCGCGCCCTGGGAGCGGGGCCTATCCGTACGCTCGATCTGTTTCAACCCGCCCCTCGTAGCGACGAAATGCAACATCTACCTTAACGCAGCGTGTTTCCGTCATCGGGCCATGGTGTTGGCGCTTCGTGTGGAGGAATGATGGCAATGACAAGGAAAAAAGAACGATGATCGCGATCACCTCTTGTAGCGTGCCCATCGGCTACGCCCGGCCGCTGGCGGTGGCGATGTCACGTTAAAAATTTACGGCTTCTGAAGGGGCGATCTATGCTGGGTACGGGCAAAGGCAAGGCGCGCACGTTGGTGCTGCGCGTCGCTGCGTTGGTCGTCTTAGGGCTGGCGTTGGTTGGCTTTGGCGGGGCGCAGTGGGGGCGGGGTGACGCGCTAGATCAGCCTAGTTGGCGGACGTCCGCGCAAAGCGATCCGTGGGGCGTTCGGGGAAAATTAACTAGCCTTATTAAGCGGGCCGCAAATTCAGGAACCCATAATCCATTGTCGAAGATCGACGTATCCGCGGTCTTCGATAATGGAAACCTGTCCCCTCGGACAGGTTCTGGGGGCCGGAATATGTCGACCATCTATGTGGCGAGCGCAGAAGCACTCTCGGCTACTTTAAAAGTAGCTACGAGCGGGGACACGATCCTTCTCGCGCCGGGTACGTACTCAGATATATACATTCGAAGTCTGTCGTTCGACAACGATGTAACAATCAAATCGCAAGACCCTGGTAATCCGGCTGTTATCACCAGCCTGAACATCCAGAATGCGAAGGGTCTGAGCTTTGAGAACCTCGAATTCTCGAATGCGAATCCGACAGACTCATTTTCGTACCGAGTGACTGGCAGTGAAGACATTCACTTTAAGAGCTTGGACGTTCACGGCTCTCTGAATAACGATCCCTCTGATGACAGGTCGGCGTTCCTCATCCGCGAAAGCAAGGATGTGAGTGTGACGAACTCCAAATTCCAGGAGCTCTCCCACGGGATCAATCACCTCGACAGCAGCAACGTGACGATATCGGACAATTCCTTCACGAGCATGCGTTCGGACGGGATTTTGGGCGGTGGAACGTCGAACATCCTCATCGCCCGCAACACCTTCACCAACTTCTATCCGGCCGACGGCGATCATCCTGACGCCATCCAGTTCTGGTCGAAGAATACGACTGTCTCGGCCCACAACATTGTCATCATCGACAACGTCATCACTCAAGGTGTTGGCGGGCAGATGCAGGGCATCTTCATGCGCGACACGACGGGTGTCGTCTTCGTGGATGTGACGATCACGGGCAACGAAATCGTCGGTGGTCTAGGCAATGGGATCATGGTGGCGGGCGCCCGGAACCTAATGATCGACGACAACGTCGTGCTGTCTTCGGCGGACAAGAAGTCTTGGATCAGGGTTGAGCAGGCCGACAATGTCACGGTTACGAACAATGGCGCCGGCACCTACCTGTATAACGCCGTCGAGCATTTGACCGAACGCTCAAATAGTATCACGGGCGTGGTCAAAGGGCCGTTGGTCTCGCAGCAGATCCCGACCGAAAAGCCTGTGACGCCGCCGACGGTGGAGACTGGCCCTACCGTTCCCACTCCTGATGCGCCCACTGACGGGAAGCCAGAGGGAGCTGACGCGGGGCATTCGATCATCGACGGGGCAGCCAGCAAGCTTCACGCGGGCGGAATTGGTGCGGACACCATTGACGCCGGCGCTGGCAATGACACGCTTCAGGGCGGAGCCGGCGACGATGTGCTGATCGGTGGTTTGGGCAATGACGTGATCGATGGCGGCACAGGCAACGACACCGTTTCCTACGCCACCAACTCAGAGTCTGTGTCGATCGATCTCAGTCAGGCTGATCAGCAGTACACTGGGGTGGCGGGAAAGGACACGTTGATCAACATCGACAACGTCATCGGTTCGAACTACCGCGATACAATCAAGGGCGATGCTGGCAACAACTTCATCAATGGCGGCGCTGAACGGGACTGGATTACCGGTGGAAGCGGAGCTGACACCCTGGTAGGCGGCAGTGGTCCTGATACCTTCATCTACACGTCGGTGGGCGATTCTGCGGTCGCTCTCAACGGTCGCGACCTGATCCTCGACTTCAACTCGAAGGAAGGCGACCACATTGATCTGCGGGGTATCGACGCGGTGACGGGCGGAGCAGACAACGCCTTCACATTCGTCGCCAACTTCACCGGTGTCGCTGGGCAATTGCGGGTGTTCCAGGATGGGGGGCTCTACACGGTTGAGGGCGATGTCAACGGCGACAAGCTGGCAGACTTCGCGATCAACATGCAGTCCTCTTCGCCGCTGACGTCTTGGGACTTTGTGCTCTAGCCGGGACAATCCCCCGCGGAGCTAAGGGGAGCGGCTGACGCCGCTTCCCTTTTTTATTCAGCCGCCCCCGATCACCAGCGGCATTCCTTTACAACGCAGTGCGGGTTTGCGCTGGCGACGACAGCTCGATGCGATGGGCTCGGTTCAACGCGTGAACGACCCAACCTCCTTAGATGTTCGCGCGCCGACAGGGGGGAGTGAAGTCGTGAAGCTTTGCGTTGGATTGGATAGGCCGCATCCGATGACCTTTGGATCGCCGGGGCAACCGATCTCGCAGATAGGTCCACAGCGGAGCGCGACCGGCGCATTCACGGCCCCCACTTCGTGGCCGTCGGCAACCAATTGCTCCGCGGCCTCATAGCCCAGGACCGCCGAAGCGCACCATCTCCCAAGATAGTACGGCTCCTCCGGCTGCCGCTCACGGATGGACCACATCATTCTGCCGCAATCTCCGGCAGTTTGAGTTCGCGCTTGAGGAGCGCGAGTCGATCACCGATCACGCCGAGGAAGGATTGGTCCGTGCCTATCGAGGCGTCACGCGCCGGCAGGCAAGGCCGTCATGCGTCGGACATCGGGCGCCAGGAAGACCTGGGGTATCGACAATCGCCGGCCGAATTCGGCTTCGATTTGTCGCATCAATTTGTCGAGCAGCACCAGGCCGCCCACCTAAACCTAAAGCGACACCCTCCTTGGCGGATAACCCACCTGCAACACTTGTCATGTATGCCCAAATTGGTGAGGGGTTAAACCTTATTGATGAAGGCTACGTTGGAGCGGATAGGCCTGACGCTTGGCGTGAGCCTAGATCATTCCTCCATCGATGAGTTCGCGTGGCTGCGCGGCGAGTGCAGCTATTGCAGGTATTTGAGAGAAACGTATCCGAATGACTATTAAGCCCGTCAAGATCGGCCTCCTCTGGCACTCCGCGCGATCGGGCAACCTAGGTGTTGGCGCCTTAACCTTGGCGAATATCGCCATTGTTCGCGCGGTCGCCGAAGAGCTTGAACTGGAGCCGAGCTTCGTGATCTTCGGCCCGCGTGAAAGCACCCCGCCCTATTTGGATGAGGCGGTAGTGCCGACCTATGCAATTTCAACGAAGTCGATGTTGAGCCCGTGGGGCTGCTGGAAGGCGATCGGGGGCCAAGACTGCGTCTTGGACATTGCTGCGGGAGATAGCTTCGCCGACATTTATGGAATCCGTCGCTTCGCCTTCCAGTGGGTCACGAAGATGATAGCTATCGCGCGGGGGGTGCCATTGGTCTTGTCTCCGCAGACCATCGGACCTTTCGAGAGGCAGCCATACGTCCGCTTGGCTCAGACGGTGCTAAATCGCGCTAGCGTCGTGGTGGCGCGAGATCCCATGTCCCTTGAGGCGGTGCGCAAACTGGCGCCCAAGGCTCATGCAGCCCTGGCGGTTGATGTCGCCTTTGCCCTGCCATACGAGGACAACAGTTCGCTCAGAGGCCAGCAGCGGATGCGCGTGGGGATTAATGTTTCCGCGTTGCTCCTGAACGAGGCTGAGTGCGGGAGCAACCGTTTCGGGCTCTCGGTGGACTATGGTGTATTAACGCGCCGCTTGATCGCTGATCTCCTCGCCCGGGGAGATGTCGATGTCCATCTGTTCACGCATTGCAATCATCCCAATGGTGGCTGGGACGATGACGACGCGGCCACCGACAAGATCGCGGCAGAGTTTCCAGCAGCGCTTCGCGTGCCTAGTTTTGCCGGCCCTTCGGAGGCCAAATCCTACATTTCAGGTCTCGATTTTGTGGTCGCAGGTCGGATGCATGCGTGCATCGCCGCCCTTTCCTCCGGCACTCCAGTGGTCCCGATCGCCTACAGTCGGAAGTTCAGCGGGTTGTTCGGTATGCTGGATTATAAATGGATGGTCCCTGTTGCTGGCACGGATACCGAAGCCGCGGTGAGTTTCATTCACGATTGCCTGGAGAGGAGGGACGCCTTGGCTGCTGACTCACGCCGCGGGCTGATGCGGGTCGAAGCGTTGCTGGAAGTGTATCGGGATGAACTGCGCCGTGTGCTCCTCAATGCGAGCGGCAGGAGCCTATAGCTCTTCCAGCTTCGGCTCTTGAGCGTGGCGCCGTCTTTGCAGTGAGACCCGCCAGCGCTATAGTAGAGTGCTAAAAGTTGATCTGGTGGCCGGTGTGCATCTTATACCATCATGCGCTATTGACCGATCAGTATCGCGTAAAAGTCGTGTCTGTAGGCGGGGGTAGGATGACGGTGCAATATTGGGCTGCGGCGGCTATGGTCGGAGCGGTCGCATTCTCGTCGACCGCCGATGCGCAAGAGACGCGCCGGCTAGATTTCGGCGCGCGTGCGACTGTGCTGCATGACTCGAATGTTGGGCGATCAAACACTGCGCTCGCCAACGATCGCGGCATTGAACCGGAAGACGTGATCTTTACACCATCCTTGACCTTTGATCTTTTGTGGCCGCTCAGTAGGCAGTCCGTTTTTGCAAATGGCGCGGTGGGCTACGATTTCTACAATAAGAACGATCATCTCAATTCTGATCGTCTTAGTCTGAGGTCTGGGCTAAACGGTCAGGTCGGACCCTGCGTCGGGACGGTTCAGGGTGGTTTTTCGCGGTCTCGGAACGACCTGCAGGACTTGACCCTGACAAATCCCGAGAACATCCGTGACGTGACGTCAGCCAATCTGAACGTCAATTGCTCGCGTGGTTACGGTCTCGGCTTGTCGCTTTCTGCGGGTCATGAATGGGCCACAAACAGCAACGCGGTGCAGGCGCAATCCGACTATGAGACGTCCACGGGGCAAGTTGGCCTGACCTACGGTCGGCCGACCTTGGGGACTCTGACCGTATTCGCGATGCGACAACGGACTGAATACGATGCTCTGTTAGGGGCGCTATCGAACCCCGGCTATGATATGACCGCGTTGGGGGTCAGCTTTGAGCGTCGGCTCGGCGCGCGTATTCAAGGCACCCTCTCGTTTTCCTATTCAATGGTCGACCCGCTGAGGTCGGGACCGGGCGCGACTGATGACTTCTCCGGGCCAACCTATGGCGGGGATCTGGTTTTCCGTCCGACTGACAGAATCGAAACGACGCTGACCTATTCCAGAAGTGTCGTGCCGTCGAATAGCCTCGGTAAACTATACGACATCCAAGAAGATGTGCGCCTCGGCGCACGCTATGAGTTGAGTTCTCGGTTTGAACTAGGGGGCGGCTTCTCGTTCTTGGACTCGAGGTCTGAGGGGCCCAGCGTGGGCAATATTCCGGGCATTCTTCTGACAGATTCCCGCACTAAGGTAGCGTTCGCCTCTTTGACCTTCAAACAAAGTCAACGAACTTCACTTAGGCTGGATGTTACCCGTGAGGAGCGAGAGGCGGACGTCGACGCCTTCGAATATTCAACCACGCGCGTCGGATTGACTGCCGATGTCGCCTTTTGAGATCACGCTCACAGCACATGATCAGCATTCGCGCGATTTGTAGAAATTTGGTCGCTGGCCTCTGTGTCGCTGCTGTCGCCTCGACGGCGGCGTTGTCGCAGCCGGCCCTCGGTGTGCCCCCGGCAGCGGTTTCGACCCCTCCGGTCGTTCCTGCCGTGTCGCCCCCCATTGCGACGGTGTCCAGCGACTATGTCCTCGGTCCCGAGGATGTCGTCGAGGTGGATTTGCTTGGCAGAGCCGACTTTAAGACGCGCGCTAAGCTTGGTGGCGATGGTACGATTCAACTCCCGCTTATAGGGCGGATTCCGGCGGCGGACCGGACGGCTCGCACACTCGGCGACCAAGTTCGGAAGAGCCTGCAGGATGGCGGCTATTTCGCCGATCCCATCGTCAATGTGGACGTAGTATCTTATGCGAGCCGCTATGTGACCGTGTTAGGTGCTGTCGGGACACCTGGCTTGGTGCCGGTCGATCGAGTCTATCGCTTGTCGGAGATCATCGCCCGGGTTGGCGGTATCCGTGAAACGGGCGCTGACTACGTAATTTTGCGTCGAACGAACGGCCCTGAGCAGCGCCTGTCCGTGAAGGCTTTGGCGACCGGCGATTCCAGCCAGGATCCGGTTATTGCGCCAGGTGACAAGATCTTCAGCCCGGTCGCCGACCTATTTTACATAAGCGGACAGATTAATTCGCCCGGCTCGTTCCCGCTCTTGTCTGATATGACGCTGCGCATGGCCATCGCCAGAGGCGGCGGGCTCGCGGCGTCGGGGTCCGACAAGCGAGTGACCGTCACTCGTAAGGGTGAGAAGGTCAAACTAGGATTGGGCGACATGGTCGAGGCCGGTGACGTCATCGTAGTCGGCGAACGGCTGTTCTAAACGGCGACAAGCCAGAGGTATGATGTGAGCATCGTCCAATTTCTAAGAATACTGTGGGCGCGGCGAATGCTCGTGATCGCCGCTACAATCAGCTGCGTGGTGGGCGCCTTCGTAGTCACCCAGATCGTGCCTCCACGCTACCAGGGGCAGTCGCGGGTGATGCTTGACTTGGTGAAGCCCGATCCAGTTACGGGGCAGGTGACATCGCCTCAGTTTGCAAAGGCCTACACCCGGACGCAAATCGAACTCATCAAAGACTACCGGGTGGCGGGAAAAGTCGTTGAAGAGCTTGGTTGGCTGAATGATCCGAACCTGCTCACGCAATATCAGAATAGGCCAGCTGGCGACGATCGAGACCTCAAGCGATGGGCTGCGCAGCGGATCATCGATGGTACGAGCGCCAATCTGATCGAGGGCAGCAACATCATGCAGCTGACCTACACCGCCAACTCACCGGAAGTGGCGCGATCGGTCGCTGACGCTCTCCGTGAAGCCTATATCGACTCAACGCTTGCCTATCGTCGCGAGACGGCCGCCCGGACCGCTGCCTGGTATACCGACCAAGCTGAGAAGGCGAAGGCTGCTTTGGCGTCGGCCGAGGCCACGAAGGCAACGTTTGAGCGCGAGAATGGCATCGTCTTGCAAGATGACAAGACCGACATCGATAGCGCGCGATTAGCCGCCCTAGCGTCGGCGGGCGCGCCAGCTCTGGGCGCGGTTATGCCTACCGGTCCGACGCCGTCTGGGGCGCAATTGGCGCAACTTGACGCGGCCATCGCTCAGGCTTCTCGTACCCTCGGACCCAATCACCCTGACCTAATTGCTATGAAGCAGCAGCGATCCATCCTTGCAACCCAGGCGGCACGGGAACAATCGGCCTCCAATGCGGCGGCGGGCGCCGCGGCTTCTGCCGCTCGCGTGGGTGCTGGTTTGCTTGAGGCTCAAAAGTCAAAAGTGATCGGTCAGCGTGATAAGTTGGAGCAGGTGAAGGCCCTGCAAGCTGAAGTCGACGTTCGTCGCGAGCAGTTTCTGAAGGCTTCAACCCGCGCTGCAGATTTGCGATTAGAATCCAATATTGGCGAAACGGGAATTACGCCGCTCGGCAACGCCGTCACGCCGCAGTCTCCGATTTTTCCGAACATGCCCCTCATAATGATGGGCTCACTCGGGTTCGGCGCCGCTTTTGGTGTGCTGATAGCCTTGCTCACGGAACTGTTCGGGCGTCGGGTTCGCAGTATCGAGGATCTTACCCATGCCGTTCAGGCGCCTGTGCTGGCCGTTATCGCGGCATCGCCTCAGCCGCGGAAGTCCCCGTGGTCTGGGTTTAAGCGTTCGCCGCGCACGGGCGCCAAGATTGGGACGAGGGTAGCTCAAGCATGACTGGCATGGAGCAGATGACACTCGTTAAGACCGACGTGGAGGCCGAGCCGTCTGAACCACCGGCCGGACGGGATCCGGTTGGGCTGGGGGCCTATTCTTTTTCGTCCGAAGTCGTGATGCTGTCGGATCCAAGGGGGGCTCGGGCTGAAGGCATCCGTGCGCTCCGGACCTATATTATGGCGCAGCATGTGGACGATGGACGGCGTGGTCTTGCTGTTTGCGCCGCGACCGAAGGGGTCGGTGCGTCATTTACGGCCGTCAATCTCGCGGTTGCGCTCGCTCAGATTGGAGTGAAGGTCCTGCTTGTTGACGGTGATCTGCGGCACCCGGCGCTTGAGCAGTTCATCGCGACGGCTAACAACGTGACTGGTTTGCGACAGTGCTTGGCATCCGAGGACCCCCTAGGGGCCCCGGGCATTCAGGTCGACGTCATCGAGAACCTCTCAGTCATGTACTCAGGAGGTTCCGGCAACAATGCTCAGGAGCTATTGGCGACCGAGAATTTTGGCATATTGATGGAGCGCTGCCTTCGAGATTTCGACCTGACCATTGTTGATACGCCATCAGCGAGTAGCTGCGCCGATGCGCGGAGGATTAGCAACGTCATTGGTTACAGTCTCATCGTCGCGCGTCGCAACGAGAGTTTCGTGAGCGACATCTCGGCCCTGGCCAATCAACTCACCGAGGATCGCGCGAAGATCGTCGGTACAGTCATGACCGAGGCCTGACGTTGGCAAGTGCGTCAACCTCTGTGGCGGATCATGGCTTTGTTGCTCCTTCGTGGAAAAACTGGCCCCTAATTGTTGGGTTCGCGGCCTTGGCGCTCCCGACGATTCTTTCGCTAGGGGACCAGGTATGGTCAAAAGAATCCGGCGCTCACGGTCCAATCGTTCTGCTCACCGGAGGGTGGTTGATCTGGCGGAAGCTGCCTGAGTTTCGGCTCGTCGCAAGGCCAGGCAATCCGTGGCTGACCGCGGCAATGTTGCTGGTGGCCTTGCCGATATATATCTTTGGCCGCGCCTACGACTTCATAAGCTTAGAGGTCGCTGGGCTTTATGGCGTCGGCATCGGGATATTGCATTCGCTATTCGGCGTTCGTGCGCTGCTCGCCAACTGGTTCCCATTCCTCTACTTGGCATTTGTCATCCCGCCACCTACTTGGCTCATGGACAACCTGACCGCGCCTTTAAAGGTATTCGTGTCTTATGTCACAACCGCTGGCCTTCAGTTCATTGGTATTCCGGTGTTCCGAGAAGGTGTGACGCTGATGGTGGGGCAGTATCAATTGTTGGTAGAGGACGCCTGTTCTGGAATGAACTCTATGACGGGCCTCGTGGCCATCAGCTTATTCTACATATATTTGCTTCGCGATGCGTCTTGGCGATATTCTCTATTGTTGGTCGCGTTAGTTATTCCTATTGCGGTCATCGCTAACGTCATTCGAGTGGCGACTCTAGTGCTGCTCACCTATTTCTTTGGTGACGGAGTTGCGCAGGGTTTCCTCCATATGGCCGCGGGGCTGCTGCTCTTCACGTCGGCCCTGCTGTTAGTGTTCCTTGTTGACAGCCTCCTCTCATATGCCCTTCGCGGCCGCAGGAAATCTGCATGATCGGTCGACGCGAACTTCTCATTGGCGGGGCCTGTGTTGTGGCCGCGGGAGCGGCGTACTCGCTGAAGCCTCGTAGAAGCCTCGTTCTTCTCAACGGGGCCAAGATGGCGGAGATCGTCCCACTCACCTTTGGTGACTGGTCGGCTGAGAAGTCCGACGGTCTTGTGCAGCCGAAGGCCGAGGGGGGGCTGGCCGCCTCCTTGTATAGTGAGATGGTGGGGCGAATTTATCATGAGGCCTCTACCGGTGCTGCGATCATGATGCTGATCGCTTACGGGGGTACTCAAAGCGATATGTTGCAGCTGCACCGGCCGGAAATTTGTTACCCCGCCGTCGGGTTCGAACTTGTGTCCACGAGTTCGCAAGCCTTGAAGCTCGGCAGCGGCGCTTACGTGCCGGTCCGGCACGTGGTTGCGCGATCTCAGGGACGGCAGGAGAACATCATCTACTGGGCGCGGATGGGTGAGTATTTGCCGGCGAGCAGTGGGGAGCAGCGCGAGGTGCGGTTGCGGACGGCTATGGAAGGTTATGTGCCGGATGGTGCCCTGGTCCGCTTCTCTATAGTCGGGGATGACGCTGACGCAGCATTCCAGACGATGGAGAGGTTCATACCGGAATTGCTGACCGCCATCGAGGCACCCAGGCGGCGCGCCCTGATTGGAACTCAACTCGCCAAGACTATGTCGGTCTAGGACAGGGCTAGAAGGACGACTTGCCCGCGGCAGGCTAGATGCCCAGCAAGCGTTGAGGTGACTTATACCTCACTTCTCTTAGTTGTGCTGTCGACCGCGCGGCTTTTTGACCAGCGTTTATCAAAATGGACTGAAAAACGACGATGCGCGTGGTTGATAGCAACTTGGCAGCTGAGGAGACGGCACCTGTCCCGCCTAGCAAGGCCAAGCGCCTGCGGGTGTGTCTGGCTGGGTCCGGCGGCGGACATATCCGGCAGCTTCTCGATCTGGAGCCAGCCTGGTCGCAGCATGATTCCTTCTTTTTGAGCGAAGACACCGCTCTTTCGCGCAGCATCAGTGAAAAGCATCGCACGTTCTTTGTTCCCCATTTCGCGCTAGGCCAGGCACGTCTGGGAGCGCCAGTGAGGATGGCCGCGGCGGCTCTTCGCAATTTCTTTGTGTCGGGCAAGATCATCTTGCGCGAGCGGCCACAGGTTCTCATCAGCACCGGGGCCGGCGCCGTCTTCTTCGCAATCGTTTGGGCGAGGCTGACTGGTTCGAAGATTGTCGTGATCGAGTCGTTCGCCCGCTTTGATAAGCCCTCGGTATTTGGCCGTTTGTCCGCTCCGCTGGCCCATAGGAAGATCGCACAATCCGAAGCGCTCTCGGCCTATTGGCCTGATGCGCCGATATTTGATCCGTTAAAGATCTTGGATGGGGAGCCGCCGGAGAAGAAACCCCTATTGTTCGCGACGGTAGGGGCGATCCTGCCGTTCGATCGTCTCGTGGATATGGTCGCAGACGTAAATTCGCGCGGCGAAATTCCAGAGCGAATTCTAATTCAGACCGGGACGGGGGGGCGCGTTCCGGAAGCAATCGAAACAGTAGAAACCCTATCGTTTGACCTTATGCAGTCGACGCTTAAAGAGGCAGACATCGTCGTCTGCCACGGTGGAACGGGCTCGCTGATCACCGCTTTGAGGCAAGGATGTCGAATTATAGCCGTGCCACGCCTGTTCTCGAAAGGTGAGGTCTATGACGATCACCAGGCGGAAATTACCTCCGCCTTTGCCGAGCGCGGGCTCATAGCGGTCGCCAATACCGCCGATGAGCTGTCCCAAGCCTTGAAGGACGTGCGCAGCCGTCCGCCGCGTTTGGCGACCAGCGACCCCAGCGAGCTCATTCGCTATTTGAATGAGCTTTTGGACCAATGGGCGGTCGGCCGCCGCTAAGCCGTAGCTAAGTCGCCCAGTTTTTGAAATTGAGCGTGCGGACGGTTGGAAAGACGATCGATGATAGCTGTTAGTTCATCGGGCGCGTCGGCATAGACGCCATGGTGAAACATCAGTCCGACCTTGTTCGTATGTGCCGAAGCGCGCTTTAGGGCGGCCTCCAGCACTTGCGCGGAGCATGTGATTTTCCGTCCATCGTCCACTGCGATCGAGATCGAAAGCTCCAGCAGCTTCGCGTCCGGCCGCATCCGCCCATGGTAGGAAATGCCGTGGTGGCGGATGCTGGAGAGCCCGAGTGCGCGTCCAAGCGCATAGGCCGTCTGATGATGGGCTGTTGGGTAGGACGCGGCCGAGAAGAGTGTATGGCCAGCGGCGGCGATAGCTTCGACTGTGTGTTTGTCGAATTTGTGCTGCGGCGGTGTGAAGAGCTTGATGTCGTGGTCCGCGCCGAGCTTCAGGCGCAGAAGCCTTTTGCCCTCACAAATGTCATTGAACTGCTCATCATAGCTCCGCTCTGGGCCAAACTCTCTCTTGAGCAGTTTTCGGCCGAGCACCATTCGGTGATGTAGGCCGTGTTGGCCAAATTCGATCAACTGAGGGTGAGCGCGCGCCTTCTCCAACATGTATTGGGCACATTCATCGGTGAACTGCGAGGGGATCACCTGGTAGCTGACAGGAATCGCGCGTTCGATGAACGTCTCAACAAAGTTCGTGAGGGCCGGTGTCAGGGACCCGATGTCGTCGTCACGCACAAAATAGCGCGGGCCTTCGAGCGGTTCGCTATCTGCTACTCGCGGATGCTCGTTCAAGATCGTTGTCCTATCCGTGCCGACCGGGCGTACTTGACGTCAAAGTGCCGCTGACGACCGATTTACCACAAATCCGTCAGGTTCGGCTCACCTTCCCGCTCGGCGATATCCAGCAGATACCGCCCATAGGCGGTTTTCTCGAACAGCTTGCCGCGGGCGATGAGTTGGGTGCGGTCGATGAAGCCGTTTAGGTAGGCGATCTCTTCCAGGCAGGCGACGTGGACGCCTTGGCGCTTCTGGACGGCGCGGACGAACTCCGAGGCCTCGACTAGGCTCTCGTGAGTGCCGGTGTCGAGCCAGGCGTAGCCGCGGGAGAGCTGTTCGACGAAGAGGTCGCCAGCTTCCATGTACATGCGGTTCAGGTCGGTGATCTCGAGCTCGCCACGCGCCGAGGGGAGCACCTTCTTGGCCATCTCCACGACGCGGTTGTCATAGAAGTAGAGGCCGGTGACCGCCTGGCGGGACTTCGGCTCGGCAGGCTTTTCTTCCAGGCTGATCGCGCGGCCGGTGTCGTCCAGTTCGACCACGCCATAGGCTTGGGGTTGGTCCACCTGATAGGAGAAGATCGTCGCGCCGTGCTCGCGGGCCGCGGCGCGCTTCAGCAGCTGGCTCATGCCGGCGCCGAAGAAGATGTTGTCGCCCAGCACCAGAGCGGCGCGGTCGTCGCCGACGAATTCCTCGCCGATCAGGAAAGCCTGCGCCAAACCCTCGGGCTTGGGCTGGATGGCATACTCGATGTTGATGCCGAAGGCTGAGCCGTCCTCGAACAGCCGGCGGTAGTTGTCGATATATTCCGGCGACGAGATGATCAGGATGTCGCGGATGCCCGCCAACATCAGCACCGACAGCGGATAGTAGATCATCGGCTTGTCGTAGATTGGCAGCAGTTGCTTGTTCACCGCCAGGGTAGCCGGGTGCAGCCGCGTGCCGGAGCCGCCGGCCAGGATGATGCCCTTCATCGAGGTGTCCCTATTCCTTCTGCGCGGACAGCAGGGTCTCGACGATCTCTTCGATCGCCTCCCGCCATGGCCGCGGCGATATGGTGTAGTCTTGCGCCAGCTTCGCGACGTCTAGACGCGAATTGGCCGGGCGACGCGCTGGCGTTGGATAGTCCGCCGTGGTGATGCCCTCGACCTTCGGCGCGGGGCGCCCATGAGCCTCGCCGATTTCGAAGATCGCGCGAGCAAAGCCGCACCAGGTCGCCTCGCCCGAATTGACGAAGTGATAGGTGCCGGCCGGGGCTTGCGGATCGGCGATCAGGCGCTCGGTGATCGTCAACAGGGCCTGGGCGATGTCCGTCGCGCTGGTCGGACAGCCATGCTGATCATCGACCACTCGCAACTCTGGCCGGCTCTCGGCCAAGCGCAGCATGGTCTTGATGAAGTTCGCCCCGTGCGGGCTTACGACCCAGGCGGTGCGCAGGATCACGTGCCGGGGATTTCCGGTGCGGGCCGCTTGCTCACCGGCTTCCTTGGACGCGCCATAAACGCTGACCGGAGCGACGGGATCAGTCTCGATGTAGTAGCCGGTCTTCGATCCATCGAATACGTAGTCCGTCGAGACCTGGACCAGCGGTATGCCCGCTTGGGCCGTGGCCTGCGCCAGAGCGGCGGGGGCCAGGGCGTTGATCTTCCAGGCCGACAGGATTTCACTCTCGGCGCGATCGACGGCGGTGTGGGCCGCAGAGTTGATAACCGCCGCCCAGGGGCGCGAGGCGACCATCGCGGCCACCGCGTCTGGGTCGGACATGTCCAGAACGTCGCGGCCGGGGGCGATAATGTTCACGCCGGCGGGCGCGAGACGGATCACCTCCGTTCCGACCTGGCCGCTGCCGCCGGTGAGAAGGATGTCGCGAGCGGTTGGGGAACTCATGCCTTGACGGTCTTCAGGCCCAAGCGTTGACCGGCGTCGCTGCGCGCCAGGATCGGGCCCCACCAGGCTTCATTGTCCAGGTACCAGTTCACGGTCTTGGCGATGCCGGTCTCGAAGCTCTCCTGCGCCGTCCAGTCGAGCTCGCGTGCGAGCTTGGCCGGGTCGATGGCGTAGCGGTGATCGTGACCCGGGCGGTCGGCGACGTGGGCGCTCTGGTCGCGATAGGACTTGCCGTCAGCGCGTGGCCGCAAGCGATCGAGGGTGTCGCAGATCGCGTGCACGACCTGCAGGTTGGTCCGCTCGGCCCGGCCGCCGATGATGTAGCTCTCGCCCGGGGCGCCGGCCTCGAACACCCGTGTCAAAGCGCGGGCGTGATCGTCGACATAGAGCCAATCACGGACATTGGCGCCAGCGCCGTAGACCGGCAGGGGTTCGCCCGCCAAGCTCTTGACGATGATCAGGGGGATCAGTTTTTCGGGGAAGTGATAGGGGCCGTAATTGTTCGAGCAATTGGTGACCAGCACCGGCAGGCCATAGGTGTGGTGCCAGGCGCGGACCAAGTGGTCAGACGAGGCCTTCGACGCCGAATAGGGCGAGCGTGGATCATAGGCGGTTTCTTCTGTGAAGAAGCCATCGTCGCCCAGCGAGCCGAACACCTCATCGGTGGAGATATGGTGGAAGCGGAAAGCGTCCTTGGCCTTGGCGTCCAGAGCGCGCCAGTACTCCAAAACCTGCGACAGCATGTTGAAGGTGCCGAGGATATTGGTCTGGATAAATTCTGAGGGTCCATCGATCGAACGATCGACGTGGGACTCGGCGGCCAAGTGGGTGACCACCTCCGGGCGGAAGTCATTGAGTGCCGCGCGGATGGCGGACGCGTCGCAAATATCAGCTTGGCGGAAGGCGTAGCGGTTGCTGCTGGCCACCCCGTCCAGCGAGCGCAGATCGCCAGCATAGGTCAGCTTATCGAGGTTCAGAACCTCGTGCTCGGTGTTGGCGATCAGGTGTCGAACAAGGGCCGAGCCGATGAAGCCGGCGCCGCCGGTGACGAGAATACGCAAGGTCACTTCCCCCAATATGTCCAGCGGAGCGCGATCCCTGGGTCGAGACGGGGGTCTCGGCCGGCGCTCCAGGCCGCTTCATAAACTCCCCCACGCATGGGCGCGAGGATCTGTGTCCGTGGCGCGGGCGCGCCACGGGGCTTAGGGGCGCCCGGCTGCCCGGCCGGTGGCCACTGTCGGCTGAACTGCGGCCTTTTCCGTCGCCACGATCTTGTCTTGGGACTGTGGCTGCGCGGCGGCCTTGTTCTCGGCCTTGGCGGCCTCGACCTGCGCGTCGGCCGCCTTGCGGTTTTCAAGGAAGCGCTTTTGGGCGGCGAGAATCCAGAGGTAGGGCAGGACGGCTTCTTCGGCGAAGTGATAGCCGCGTCCATATTCGTCTTCGTTGGCTTCCAGCAGGATATGCTTGGAGGCCAACTCGTCGATCGTCGCCTTGAAGGTCGCGGCGTTGGCTGCGCTGGGATAAAGAGAGTCCACGTCGCGAGCATCGAAGCGGCCGCTGTTGAAGAGCGCCGCCCCGGCCATCACGCCGAGCACATGGCGCACGCCGCTCTTCGCCGCCTGATCGATCTGGCTCTGCGAATGCTTCGAGATCCGGCCACGGAATTCGGTCAGAGCCTGATCCACGGCCGTGGAAACGTCTTCTATCGTTACGCTGGAACGTCCGTTGTCGATGGCTGCAAGGCCCGCGTGGTGGCTAAGCAGGCTGGCGAAGTATGGCGAGCCATTGGCCACGAACACGATGTAGTCGAGCGCGGCCTTGTCGAACGATATGCCGCTGATCTCTTCGCCATTTTCAACCAGATGGCTGATTTCGGCGGCGCTCATCTTCGGCACCTGAAGGGCGAAAATGTTGCGGCGGATCGAGGGGATATGCTGCACGAGCTCGGTGAGGTCGGCGGCCACGCCGGCGATGACCAGCTGAGTCCGGATCGAGCGGTCCGACAAATTCTTGATCAGCTCGGCGATGTTGCGACGGAAGTCCGGAGACTCGCAGACGTCAAATTCGTCGAGCACGACCAGCAACCGGGTGCCGGTCAGCTTGGCGAACAGGTCGGCGACCAGGCGCGGCGAGAGCGGCCCGGTCGGCAGCAGGTCGGCCAGGGTGCCGCCCTTTTCGGCGGCGTCGGCTGTTGGCGCAAATCCGCGGTGGAACAGCAGCGGGACGTCGGCAGCCACTGCGCGGAAAATCTCGTCGAAGGTCGAGCCGGCGCCGCACGAGCAATAGACCACGATGTAGCGCGCCTCTTCGGCGGCCTGGGTCAGGACGTGGACGAGCGAGGTCTTACCGATCCCACGCTCGCCATACATGATGACGTGGACGCGCTGGTCCTCGAGCGAGCGGATGAGGGTCGTCAGGACGTCGATACGACCAGCGAACATCCGCTTGTCGGTGATCGGCTGTGAAGGCGTGAACGCGCTGCGCAGCTTGATGCGGGCGGCGGCGAAACGGTCATTGAGCCGTGGGCTCAACTGGTCGCCGGCCGTCGACTGGAAACGGGGAAACGCCGCCGTTGCGACCGCGGTTTTCTTGTTGATGGGTTCTTCGCGCGCGGCGGGCGCCGGCGAGAAGACGAAACCCGGCTGGGTCGTCTTCTTCGGCTTTCGCCCGAACGAGCGCGCCATCAAGCTATTAATCCAACTCACGGCGCCTCCAAGCACGCATGCTGCGGTGCATCTGAACTATCGTCGGTTTACGGCGACCAGCGTTTGCCCGCCATCCGTAAACACGGCGATTGTGGCGAAATCTTAAGCGGGGCGGAGTTGAGTCAACGTTAATTGCCGCGGCTCGCCGTCAATACGGTCCGCGAGACGCCTTAGAACTTCAGGTTGAAGGGCTTCAGGACGTAGGCGATGTAGACCAACACGACGACGACGATGCCGAAGGCGATGGCGCCGTGGCCCTGATTGCCGACATAGTTGGCGAGCGCGCAGCCGATGCAGGCCGGCAGGTACTGAAGGATGTTGTCCTTCGGTTCTTCTTGCGCGGTGGACCTGTGCAGAAACAGGACAATCAACGCCCCGAAGATCGCGACCGTCACCCAATCATAGATCGTCTGCAAGACATCAGCCCCTAAGCATTGCCGTTCAAAACCAAGCAAGGCGAGG
>JAUYSA010000522.1 GCA_030696545.1 Hyphomonadaceae bacterium | reverse complement strand
CTGGGCATACCCTGCATCATCAGCGAACGGTCTCAGCTTTCGACGCATCTGGAGAACGAGCACAAGGGCCTTCGCAAATTGGCCGCGACTGCCGCCCCTCGCCTCACCTATCCGCGCGCGGACAGGGTGATTGCTGTGTCCAACGGTGTTCGCACGGATCTTGTCAGCAAGTTTGGCGTGAAGCGCGAGCGTGTGCAGACGATCTATAACCCCTATGACCTTGAACGTATCCGGCGCGATGCGCTGGCGGCGCCAGAGTTCAAGCTTCCGGAGCGGTTTCTGGTCAGTGCAGGCCGCCTGGTGAAGCGCAAAGGCTTCGATGATCTGCTGGATGCCTATGCCGGAACAAAAACCAGCCTTCCGCTCTGTATTCTGGGCGAAGGCGGCGAGCGGGATAGGCTGGCGGCGCGGATAGAGGCGATGGGTCTTGAAAGCAGGGTGCGCCTGCTTGGGTATGCGCGTAACCCGTTTGCCATCCTTGGTCGTGCCGAAATGTTTGTCTCTCCCTCTCATTGCGAAGGATTTCCCAATGCGATTGCCGAGGCGATGGTGCTAGGCGTTCCAGTCGTGTCGACAGATTGTCCCTCAGGTCCCGCGGAGCTTCTCGACGAAGTCGAGACGGTAGGCTTCGATGGCGTCCACGCTGGCAAGTATGGGATTCTGACGCCAGTCGAACGGCCCGACCTGCTGGCGCGCGGCATCGAGCAGATGGCCGATCCAGAAAGGCGACGTCACTATTCAGATGCAGCGCGCCGGCGGATGGATGACTTCCGGATCGAGACCATCGCCGCGCAGTTCTGGGATGTGTTTGACAGCGCCTGTGCGCGAGGCGCCGTCAAGACGCCGGAAGTGAGGATTCCTGCTCCGCTGGAACGCGTTGCTTCCGCAACCGGGGCTGATCGCGCTTGATCAGGATCGCATGGTGGCGCTCCGCGATCCGGTCCCAGTTACCTTCCGCCAGAATTTCTTTGCGCAGCGCGGGGCGCAAGCGATCGAAACGTCCTGTGGCGAGCCGCTCAGAAAGCTCCTTTACTGAGCCTGTTTCGAAGTAGCACTCTGGGTCCAGCGCGAGCTCTAGGTGCGGTGCAATCCGGGATATCAACAGCGGAGCATCGGCGGCTATCGCTTCGAGGACGACCAGCGCGAACCCCTCCATGTGAGACGGATGCACGAACAAGGCGGCATTCGCGTAAAGCGTGCCAACCAGCGCTGCAGGCAAAGGCCCAGCGAAGATGATGTCGGGCGATGCATGTTTCGCCAGTTCAGCGGCATAGCCGTCGCCTTCAGGTCCACCTCCGGCAATGACGAGCTTCAAGCCTGCGGGCGCCGCAATCCTGAAGGCCTCGACAAGTTCGTGAAAGCCCTTCGTCGCATCGAGACGCCCCACAGCGAGAACATAGCCTCGTGAGGTCACGCCAAGTCGTTCGAGTATGTTGTCGGGAGCGGCAGTGCTTGCGGCTGGCGGAACGCCATTCCGGATGGTGCAATAGTGCTCCTTACGCGCCGGATACTCGGCCGCGAGCCCGGCTTCGATCGTGCCACTGACGCAGACCACGTCGTTGGCAAATCGCGCGATCATGCGCTCACCCGTCTTCAGGAACCAACGCCCGAACCGGCCCCATTTCGGGCGGTCATAGTCAGTGGCGTGATGCGTGGCGAGGACGCGGAAGCCGAGCAGGCGCGCCAGCGGAGCAAAGAACCCTGGGCCGATCGCGTGCAGATGAACCACATGTGGATGGAGGAACAGGCGCGCGTACAGAAGCGCGAGCGGCGTATGGATCAGGGTTTCCAGCGCCTTGCGGCGCGGCGCCCACAGGCTGACCACACGCACATTTCCGAAGCGGCCGGGGGAGACGTAGTCACTGCGGCCAATAACGGTGATGTCCAGCGTTGTATCGATGCTCGCGAGCCGCGGGTACAGGTTCTCGCAGTGAGTTTCGATACCACCCATGACATCGGGGATGCCCCTCAAGCCGATTGCACAAATTCTCATGGGCGGCCTCTGCGAAGAATAGAAACGTCTTTCATGACTGCGGCTCCTGCCCGGCAGGGTCGGTGCGCAGATTTGTGCGCGGGTGCCGGGCGACGAGCCGCCTTCCCCGTGGAGGCGCCGTTCCCCGCCGCATGACGGGCCGGGGCGCGGGAGCAACTGACGCAAGCGAAGCGCTGTAGGTGTAGCCCGCCAGCAACCCGTAGAGGATGAGGCCCTCGACCTGCCAGAACGGCATGGTGGCCATGTTCAGCAGTATGAAGCCGATGTGACAGCAGACGAGCTGTCCGCGCAGCGCCCAGTCCGAAATGCGAAACGCGCGAATGATCATCGCGAGCCAGACCATGATGATCAGGGCAGTTCCCGCGATGCCAAACTCGTAAAGGTAGGAGACGACTGTATTGTGGGCGTAGAGTCCGAACACTTCGATCCAAGAGTCTGCGCCATTGCCGAGCAACAGCTGCACATCCGACCCTGCCCGGTATTCGGCGATATACGCGTTCCACAGGTACAGCCGCCCGGACATCAGTTTGCGTTCCGCTTCGGTGAATTCTTCAGGCGGGCGAATGAGGTCGCCGGAGCCGCTGGCAACAGCGCCGAGATCCGTCAGCCGGTCGCCCATCATGACGTTGGCCGCAACGATCGCGCCGCACATGACCAGGAGACCGAGCAGGCTGACGAGCACTCGCCGGTCCCTGCCCGCTGACCTAGCTGCGCCGAAAACGAAATATCCGAAAGCGATCGGGGCGAGCGCGATCAGGGATGTGCGATAATTGGCGGCAAAGATGCCGACGAGGCAGGCGCCGAGCAGCGTAAGCCGTGCAACCGGGCTGAGCCGTGGCACCAACGATGCGACGGCAAAGCAGGTGACGAGCACTATAGAGAATGCAGACTCGTGATTGTAGCCGCCGACATAGCTGACCGACCCATCCGTTTCGGTCGCCTTGCCGACGCCCAACGCGAATGAAAGCAATTGGAAGACCAGCGGCGGCGCGAAGGACCACAGGAGCAACCCGAGAATGCGGGTGTCGCCGTCGCGGCGAATACAATCCTGGATCGCCAGTAGCACAACAGCGAAATAGCCCCATTTTACAATGGTTTCGATGGTTGGCATGAGGACGCCATTGGCGAGGCCGCTGATGGCGATGACCACGACAAGGGTGAGAAGAATCGGAAACCGGCCTAGCTGCGGAAGCTGCCGGAACAAGACGATGCCGCCGATTCCGCAGACCGTTACCGAGGCAAGCGCATTGATGCTGACGCCCCCCACCGACGTGAAGGTGATCTCGTGATAGGCTTGCATGACGAAACGCAGCCAGATGATCGCGAGGAGGAGCTTGCCGGATGCGTGCGGCGTTTTGCCCATTGCCCGCGCAAGCAGCACAAGGAGAAGCACCGTCGCCGGATAAAGCACCGCCGGTGGCAATGAGGGCGATGCCGCCTCAAGCATGGGTTGGTCCCGTTTCCCCGTATCGCTTGCAAGATTGCATCGGCGCTGCCGCGCGATCACAAGATCACTGTCACGAATATTGAGCGAAGCGGCGCGGCTTCAACGCCGCCGGCCGTGCGATTTCATCGTGCTTCAACTTCGTGCGCCGCCGCACACAAAGTGCGCTGGCGTACCGACAAAAGGAGCGCATCGGCATAAACTCAGCACACGGACTGAAAGCATGGAACCTGTCGGCGCGCGCTGCGTAT
Organism: Hyphomonadaceae bacterium; assembly: GCA_030696545.1. Classification (GTDB taxonomy): domain Bacteria; phylum Pseudomonadota; class Alphaproteobacteria; order Caulobacterales; family Hyphomonadaceae; genus UBA7672. The sequence goes on along the minus strand of JAUYSA010000522.1, from coordinate 6,933 downwards.
GGCTCCCATTGCGGATCACGGGCCGTCTGCGGACATATGTACGCGTTGGTCCGTGACGTCCGAACGCGCTCTGGCGTTATCCAGGCAAGTGGGATGTTGCGATGAGTGACGCTAAGCCGGACCTTCCCGTTCTGAGGGAATCCCCGCGCAGCGTTGCAAACAAGCAACCAACTGCGGTGGCGGAATATGCCCCGTATGCCGCCTACCCCGCGAGCGAACGTGAAGGTTCCTCGTTTGGAAGCATCGGAGAAAAGCTGCTGCGCCGGTGGGGGCTGATCTCTGCCGTGTTCGCGGGTGTTGCGGCGACGGGTGTTGGCCTGACTCTGATGCAGACGCCACGATACTCGGCGACGGCATTGCTGATTATCAATCCCACCCCGGACCAGATCGTTCCGGAGAAGCAAAGTTCCAACGGCCGTTCCGACGCCGCAACTGTGGATTCGGAAATCGAAGTGCTGAAGTCGCCCTGGCTGGCGGCTCGCCTGGCGGATGAACTGGACCTGTCGAACGATCCGGAATGGGGCGATGATGAAGCCGCCAGTCAGACGACATCCGGCGTTCAGCTAGTTCAGCTGTCTCCGCCTTCTCAGATAGCCGCACGCTATGACGGCAATATTGCCAGTGACGCGTCCACAGCCGCCGTCACGGGGGCGGACTTGAGCGCGTCGTCCTCACCTCAGGTATCTGACGGGCTAGTAGCCGCGGTGGGAGAAGCGATCGACATCCGCCGGCGCGGTCTGAGCTATGTGGTTGAAGTCACAGCACAGTCGCAATCGCCGCAGCGTGCAGCCGAAATGGCGAATGGCTTGTCGAACATCTATCTGAGGTCGCTGACCGAGGCTCGTTATGATGCGTCCGAGAAGGCGAATGTCTGGCTGGAGGACAGGTTGGGCGAGTTGAAACTCGAAGTTGAACGCAAGCAGGCCGCCGCGCAGGCATATCGCGCGCGTGCAAATCTGTTGACTACACAGGGCGTCAGCCTGGTGGAGCAGCAGCTTGCGCAGGTTCAGAGCTCGTTGCTGCAGACCCGGGCACAATACGCCCAGAAAGATGCGGAATACCGGCTGCTTTCCGATGTTGCGAGAAGCGGCAAGACGGTCTCGACGATGAACACCCAGAACGACGCGATGCGCGATCTGCGCGCGAAAGAAGCTGATATAGCCCAGAAGATTGCCGACTTGCAGAGCCGATATGGCCCTGCCCACCCCTCACTCATACAGGCACTGGAAGAAAAGGCGTCGTTGGACTCGCGGATTTCGGAAGAAATGGCGCGGACGACCTCGAAAGCGAAACTTGAGGCTGAGGCGCTAGCAGCCCGCCTGAACATCGAGGAGACGGAACTTGCGTCCCTGCGTGGCGGTCTTGTCACGGAGAACTTCGACCAAGTGCGGCTCGATGCGCTTCAGACCGATGCTGAAGCTGCGCAATCGGTCTATGAAAGCTTCCTGCAGCGCTATCACGAAGTGGCGCGGCAAGGGACCGCTACAGGCGTGGGGGCGCGTTTGCTGTCGCCGGCACGGCCGCCCACAGCCGCGTCGTCGCCTCAATTTCTTCTGAACTTTGCTTTGGTGGGCGCCGCGGCGCTTGTCCTTGCGCTGCTGGCTGGCCTGATCGCGGAGCAATTCCGCAGGGCAGTCGAAACAACTGAAGAGGTTGAAAAGCGTGTTGGAGCGAGAGCTCTCGTGGCAATCCCTGCTCTGCGCGGCAAAGACCTGCGAAATATGCCGAAGCGAAATCGTTCGCCGACTTCCTATCTGCTGACCAAACGCATGTCGCCTTTCGCAGAAGCATTCCGTGTGCTGCAGACGGCGATCCAGCTTGCTGACCGGCCCAACCGGAAGGTGGTCGCAGTAACCTCGGCAATGCCCGGCGAAGGCAAGACCACGCTATCGCTGGGACTTGCACGTGTTGCTGCAATGGGCGGACAGAAATCCATCATCGTCGATTGCGATATCCGGATGCGCTCAATCAACGGCATTCTGGGGATAGACCCCCAGGAAGGCATTCAGGAGGTTCTGTCTGGCGAAAGGAGCTGGCGAGACGTTGTCGGCAAGGACGAGCCATCAGGCGCACATATCCTTCCAGCATCCGGCATTACCTCCAAGGACATCTTTGGCACCGGAGCGATGGAAGATCTCATCCGCGAACTGGCTGCGGAGTATGACCTTGTCATCCTCGACTGCCCGCCGGTTTTCGCCGTCGCAGACGCACGCGTCATTGGCTCACTGTCGGATTCCGTTGTCGTGGCGGCGCGTGCCGGGAAAACCCATGCCCGCGCTGTGCAGGCCGCGATCGAACAGCTCGAGCTTGCAGGAGCAAACGTGCTGGGCGTCGCGCTGAACCGCGTTGATATGCGGCGTTCCAAGCGGTCGTTTTACGACGGCTTGTATTATTCCAAAGCATTTTCCGGGTACTACGCCCGCGAGACGTAAGAGGCCGTGAGGGGCATCTATCGACGGCGCCCTTCGCCGCTTACACGTTTATCTCAGCGCATGCGATGGGGTTAGCTGCACCGAGACGGCTGTAGCAAAATATCAGAAGGCGGCGCGGTCGCGCAGCACAACCATCGCCGTCTTGATGATTATCTTGATGTCCAGAAGCCACGACCATGTCGATACGTATTTCAGGTCGAAATGCATCCGCTCAAGGATTTTGTCGCGTGTATCGGTGAGGCCGCGGGCTCCGGAAACCTGTGCAAGACCTGTAATACCCGGACGGGCGTGGTGTCGGCCCATATAACGCCGATCAATCGTCACAAACTGACGGTCGTGCGCCAACGCATGAGGCCGGGGACCGACAATCGACATGTCGCCGAGGAGCACGTTGATCAGCTGCGGAAGCTCATCGATACTGTAACGACGGAGAAAACGACCGAGCTTTGTGGTACGATCGTCTTCCTTCCGCGCCTGAACGATGCCGCGGTCCGTGGACATACGCATCGTGCGGAACTTCAGAATGAAGAAGGGGCGCCCCTGAAATCCGCCGCGCCGCTGGCGAAACAGGCCGGGGCCAGGACTATCAATGCGAACGAGCGCCCATACACCAAGCAGGAAGGGCGACAGAACCGCAATAGCGCCGGCCGCCATGACGAAATCAAAGGCTCGCTTGGATACTCCACCGACTATGTGGGATCTGGAGCGAGGTTGGAGCCGCGCGTGCATCTCTCCTATTGGAGGCGGCGCGAACGCCGCAGCTCCCGAAATGCTTTCGGCAGCTGCGTGCGGAAGGCCATGACTTCCGTCCATAGGTTTCTCGTTCGCTCATGTGATGCTGGTTATCAAAACGCTAACGTGAATTCGATCATCGGGTTCCGTACTTTTGTGCGAGAGCTGCATCGCGAATGAAAAACGCATCAACTGCCTGATCTCTTGTCTCGATTGATCAACTGATGAGCGAAGTTCGGTGCGGTGGCGCATGTGCCTGGTGCTTCGCAGCAGCAAGCCGCGACAATTTAAGCCGGGCCCTGTCCAAGCGCCTCTCGCCGACTAATTCAGGATACAGAGCATCGGATACCGACATGGCGCTGAAGAATATTGCGGGACTAAAATTAGCTGCGCTGAGCGCACTGCTGTGGCTTTGCGGTTGCGCGACGGAGCCGGCCCTGCCTCAGGGCAACGGCTCTTACTCAGTCGAGACCGGCCACGAATACAAGCTGGGGCCCGGCGACAAGGTGCGGGTCACTGTATTTGGCGAAGATGCGCTTTCGGGAGAGTTCCTGGTTGCGAACAACGGCAGCGTATCCCTTCCCCTAGTCGGCCAGATACGCGCTGGAGGCGTGACACTTACTTCTTTTGAGACCGCCATCCAGGAGCAATTGACAGCATCCGGCATCTCGCGCGCGCCGCGCGTCAGCGCCGACATGGTGGAATATCGGCCCTATTACATACTCGGCGAAGTGAACAAGCCGGGCCAATACACCTACTCGATAGGCCTGACTGTGACGAAAGCCGTCGCGACTGCGGGAGGTTTCACCTACAGGGCCGACAACAAGGTCGTGTACATTACGCGCGAAGGCGCTCCCAACGAGGCGCCGGTTCAGGTGACAGCAGCGACGTGGATCGGTCCTGGCGATACTATCCGCATCGGCGAGCGCATGTTCTAGCGGCGCGCGTGGCGCAAAAACTGGCGGCCCACTCTTGCCGTGGATAAAGTTCGAAGGACGGCTGACCAGTTGCAAGCCGGAACCACCACTCAACCTATATCGGTTTGTTGAAGCGTCACTCATGGCGCACACGTCGGAGCGAAGCGCATGGTAGAGCGGGTGGTGTTTCCATTTCGCGGCGCTGAACTTGGCGGCAGTCATGTTGCAACATTCACGCTTGCCCAAGCGATTCAAAGTCAGTCGCAGGTCGAGTGCGTCGTGCTGTGTCCTCCGGATACGCTGATTATGAAAGAGGCAGATCGCCTTGGAATTCGGACAGTCAGTTCGCAAGAAGCTCCAACAGGGCGCAACAACGCTGTCACTGATTTCACCGGCATCGCGAGGCGGCGGCGGATACTCGACAAGGAAAAAGTGGGCTCAAGCTGTGTTGTTCACTGCAATGACGTGAACTCGTTGCGCGCCTGGGGCCTGCCTGCCCGGCTTTCCGGAATGGGGGTCGTCTATCATCATCACGCGCTGAACCGCATGTGGTGGCCCCCGCATCTTGTTTCACTTGGCTTTGCAAACGCCATCGTATGCGTGTCCGACAGCACAATGGAGGCCATGCGCGGCTGGCGGCGGGACGCCACCAAGGCGTTGAACCCCTTTGACATCGACACATCGATCGATCGCCAGACGACCCGCCAGCAGCTGCTGGACGAGTTCGGTTGGCCCGCTGACGCGAAAATCGTCGGCTGGATCGGCAATTTTTGGGCACGCAAGCGACCCGCTTTCTTTCTTGAGGTCGCGGCGGCGCTAGTGAAACGGGACGCGCGATGCCGCTTCGTCATGTTTGGCAGAAGCGGCGATTTCTCCGTCGAGGATATCGAAACGAAAGCGGTGGAGCTCGGCGTTGCCGGCGTGACGGCGATCCCGGGCTTTCGTCAGCCTGTGGAAGCCAATCTGGCCGGCCTCGACCTGTTGCTGGCGCCAGCGCCGCGCGAGCCGTTCGGACGAGCGCTGGTGGAGGCGATCATTCTAGGCACACCGATCGTTGCGACACGCGGCGCCGGGCACAGCGAGATCATTGGCAACTGGGGCGGCGGCGTTCTCGCAAATGAAGAAGACACGGCCGAGGAGGTAGCAAATCTGTGCGCTACCGTACTGACTACACCTGAACGGTATCGGCTGAAGCCACAGCGCGCCACAGAGATCGCTGCTGAACTGGCTCCCGAAGCGTACGCGGATCGGATGCTTAGCCTGTATGCGCAGATCGCTGGCCCACGCCGGAATCGCGATGCCGCTCGGGCATTGGCTCTACGGCCCGGAGCTCCTCTTCCTGAACGCGCGGGGAGTGACACATGAAGGTGGTTTCCTGCCGCCCCGCCTGGGTGAAGACGTCGAACAGATTCACCACCCTCTTTGCCGAGGCCGTGCAAAGCGCGGGCTGGAAGGTACGTGAATTTGCTTGGTCGCCAGGCGGCATGCTCGCACCGAAGGTGATCTTGCTTCATTGGCCCGACGAGCTCTTCACCTCGAAGAATGCATTCGAGCGTTCCAAGGTCGCCTTCAAGCTGGCGATGCTGCAGATGGCCCGTCAGCTTTTCGGCGTTCGGCTTGTCTGGGTGGTGCATGAAACGATTCCGCACGACACGAAGGGCAAGGTCGACTGGGGCAAGAAGACATTCCTCAATGAGCTGGATGGGGCGATCTATCTCTCTCACGCCTCCAAGGTGGCCGCAGAAGCGGATATCCCGGAACTGAAAAAAATCCCGGCGCTGATTACCCGTCACGGGCATTATCGCGACGACATGGAAATGCCGCCTGCCGCCCGCCGCTTGCGGGACGCCTCGCTGAAGCTGGTCTATTTCGGACAGGTGCGTCCCTACAAAAATCTCGACGGGTTGATCCGTGCTGCGAGTGACATCTCACCAGATGACATACAGATCAGGATCATCGGCTGGTCAAAAGACGCTGATTTCACGCGCTCCCTGAGCGAGTTAGCGGGAACGGCGCCAGCCGTGACACTCGATATCCGCAATGAACTCGTCCCCCAGCTGGATCTCGAACGCGCGCTCGACGAGAGTGACGGCGTCGTCCTGCCCTACCGCAAGATACTCAATAGTGGCGCGGCGCTGTTTGCTCTCTCGCGCAACAGGCCCGTGCTTGCGCCACGTCTCGGCACACTACCGGAGCTGCAGGACGAGATTGGGCGCGACTGGGTACGACTCTATTCCGGTGCTGATATTGCTGAGGAAGACCTTCGCGCATTCGCAACGCATTTGCGCCAGTCAACCGCAACAGTGACAGACCTGTCGCGCTATGAATGGGCGCCGATCGGAGAGTCAATTGGGGCTTTCTTCGATGAGCTGACTCAAAGACGCGGCGCAAAGCGGTCGAGCACGCTGAAGCCGGAGGCGGAGAAAACTTGGCGCTGAAAAAGTTGGCCATCGGCGCAATGGCGCTTTCAGCGGCGCGGGCCACGCAGACGCTGCTGACCTTTCTGGCGCTGCCGCTCCTTGCGCGGCTTCTCGATCCGTCAGAGTTCGGCCTCGTTGCACTGGCCATGTCCTTCGTGTTGTTCACGATGGCGTTCAGCGACGCCGGCATGGGTCAATCGCTTGTTCGCACGCCACCTGAACAGACCGAGGTATGGTCGAGCACCTTCTGGATGATTGTGCTGCTCGGAGGCGGTCTTTCGCTTCTGCTCCTCGCCGTCGCGTGGCCGGCCGCCTGGATGTTCAACGAGCCGCGACTGGCGATCCTGATATGTGCATTGGCGCCGTTGCCCCTGCTGGTGGGCACCTTGTCCCCTGCCATCGCTGATCTGCAGCAGCGTGAAAAATTCCTGA
>JAUYSA010000491.1 GCA_030696545.1 Hyphomonadaceae bacterium | reverse complement strand
CGTGCATGAACCAGACCTCGTGCGGCTTGTAGTCAACGCCCCCCATCAGCCCCAGCGACTTGTGGAACGAGGCGATGATCCGCTCGTCATTCTGCTCGCGCCGCTTCTGGTTCCGCAGGTCGAGGGACGCCGACAGGAAGTCGCGCGAGGTTCGCGGCATCGGCGTCAGCGTCATCGTCAGGGCAGGGCTGTGGACGTGCATGAACCTGGCGGCGACATCGATCCCCTCGCGCGCCGTCGGTGAGTTGATTATGGCGATCGACAGCGCCCCCAGCGCCGACAGGTTCTGCATCTGGCCGAACTGCAGCCCGAAATCCGGCCGCTCCAGCCGCTCCGCCGCCATCGCCATTGAATCGACGAACGCCCGCAGCGGCACATAGCGCTCCGGATCGGCCAGCGCGGAGGGGAAAACCTGGGCCGCCGCGAGAATCGCATCCGGATCGCCGCCCAGCTCGACCACCAGCTCGCGAAAGCCGTTCCAGGCGCTGGCGCGGATGATTTCCCTCATTTGCGTGGGTCCTGCGTCAGGATGCCACCCGGATTCTCCAGAATGTGTCGCGAAATGCTAAGTCTTTGTCGGCAAGAGAAAAGCGAGAGAACCCCCGCCGTAATATGTGCCAGCGACAACAACACGAAGACTGCCACCCGCTCCCCCGGACAACAAACCATGCCCGCCGACCCCCAACTGGTCAAGAAACTGCAGCCTCCGCGCGTCCTCATCGCTGATGACGCTTCCGGCATGCGCACCTATCTGCGCCTCGTCCTCGAATCCGGCGGCTTCGCCTGCACCGAAGTCGCCGATGGCGGCGCCGCGTTCGACGAAGTGCTCAAGAGCGCGTTCGATGTCGTGATCACGGACCTGGAAATGCCCGGCATGGACGGATTCCAGCTCCTGTCCGCGATCAGCCTCCTGCCGTCTTCCCGCCGTCCGGCGGTCATCGTCGTATCGGCCCTGCTCGACGAAACCCTCGCCGAGCGCCGCCCCGAACTTCGCGCCGCCGCAGCCCTGCTGGCCAAGCCGGTCCAGCCCGCTGACCTGCTCAAGTCCATCGGCAAGGTCCTCAACCAGCGCGCCGTCTGCCGCTAGGCGCTTCCCATACGGCGGCGCCCGCGATTCTTGACGGCCCACGCCCAAGGGCGCATCTGGGCCCCCGAATGAAGAAAATCGCTGCCTTCCTCAACAACATGGACGCCCGCGCCTGGCGCACCATCTGGGTCTCGCTCGCCCTGCTGGGCGGCGTCGGCGTGCTGATGATCCTGGGCAAGTCCGGCGCGTTCGGCTTCGCTGACCATATCGACGAACAGCTCGCGGGCCTGCGCAACAGCCCGTGGGCGCTTCCCGCCACCATCGCCGTTTTCATCCTCTCAGCCTTCATCGCCGCCCCGCAATTCGTGCTGATGGCGGGCTGCATCGTCGCCTTCGGCCCCTGGCTCGGCAGCGTCTATGCGATGGCAGGCCAGATGGCCGCGGCCTGGCTCCATTTCTACATGGGCCGCTTCGGCGGCCGCGAACTGGTCGACCGCTATGGCGGCGACACCGTGAACCGCCTATCGCGCTTCATCGGCCGCAACGACTTCCTCGCCTCGATGATCGTCCGCTCGGTACCCACCGCCCCCGCCATCGTGGTCAACATGGCGTTCGGCGCTTCCAAGGCGAAGTTCTGGCGCTTCATGGCCGGCTGCTTCATCGGCTCGATCCCCAAGACGCTGATCGTCGCCCTGCTGGGCCAGTCGGTGATGTCCGCCATGGGCGGCGGCGTCGTCATCGCGGTCGGCGGCGTCATCGCCGTAGTGAGCATCTGGATCGTCGTGGCGCTCGCGGCCCGCCGGGCGGTTCAGGGCGAACCCGACCTCAAACCAGAGGGTGCGCCGGAACCAGCGCCCAATGAAACGGTCGCCAAAAGCTGAGAACCGGGTGCGATCCACCCCGAGCGATCATTTCGTGGGGTCAGATTTTCCGCCGCTTGACGGGCACTTCCCACCCGATCATAGAACAATCATGCGCAAACGGGGTCTCACCCTACTCCTTACCCTGCCGGGGCTGCTTAGCAGCCCCTGGGCGCGTTCGTGATCCGGGCATAGCTCCGCGGGTCGCGCGTCCAGGGGTTCCAAGACAAGCAAACCCTCTGACAAAGCCCTGACAGGACCGCCCAGATGACCACTCCCGCGATAAAACCCGTAGGCCCGGCCGTGAACGGCAAGGACCGCGTCCTCATCTTCGACACCACCATGCGCGACGGCGAACAATCGCCCGGCGCCTCGATGACCCTGCGCGAAAAGCTCGAACTCGCCGAACTCCTGCAGGAGATGAAGGTCGACGTCTGCGAAGCCGGCTTCGCCGCGTCCTCCGAGGGCGATTTCCAGTGCGTCGCCCAGATCGCCGAGCTGGCGAAGGACATGACGATCTGCTCGCTGGCCCGCTCCACGCTCACCGACATCGACAGGGCAGGCGAAGCGCTCCGCAAGGCGAAGAACCCGCGCGTCCACACCTTCATCTCGACCAGCCCGGTCCACATGAAGCACAAGCTGAAGATGGGCCCGAACGCCGTGCTCGAAGCGATCGGCGCGTCCGTCACGCACAGCCGCAAATACGCCAGCGACGTCGAATGGTCCGCCGAAGACGCAACCCGCACCGAGTTCGACTTCCTCTGCAAAGCGATCGACGTCGCGATCCAGTCCGGCGCTACCGTCATCAACGTACCCGACACGGTCGGCTACTCGCACCCCACCGAATACGGCGACCTCTTCCGCCGCCTGATCGAGAACATCCCGAACTCCGACAAGGTCATCTGGTCCACCCACTGCCACAACGACCTCGGCCTCGCCGTCGCCAATTCCCTCGCGGGGGTAATAAACGGCGCGCGCCAGATCGAATGCGCCATCAACGGCATGGGCGAGCGCGCCGGCAACGCCGCTCTCGAAGAATGCGTCATGGCGCTGAAAGTGCGCGGCGACTCGATGCCGTTCTACACCGAGGTTGTCACGCCGAAGCTCTCCCGCGCTTCCAAGATGGTCAGCTCCATCACCGGCTTCCCGGTGCAGTACAACAAGGCCATTGTCGGCAAGAACGCCTTCGCGCACGAGAGCGGCATTCACCAGGACGGCATGCTCAAGAATCGCGAGACGTATGAGATCATGCAGCCCGAAGACGTGGGCGTCCCCTCCACCTCGCTCATCATGGGCAAACTCTCCGGCCGCAACGCCTTCCGCGACAAGCTGGAATCACTCGGCTACGTGCTGGAGCGGGGCCCGCTCAACGACGCCTTCAAGCGCTTCAAGGATCTGGCCGACAAGAAGAAGCACGTCTTTGACGAAGACATCATCGCCCTCGTCGACGACCAGCTGGCCGCCGTCCAGGAACGCGTGTCGATCAAGCGCCTGAAAGTTGTCGCCGGCACGGACGGCCCGCAATCGGCCGAACTCGAAATCGTGGTCGAAGGCGAAGTCCGCTCCACGCACGCCACCGGCAACGGCCCCGTCGACGCCGTCTTCAACGCCATCCGCCAACTTGTTCCGCACACGGCCGTCCTCGAACTCTACCAGGTCAATGCCGTCACCGAAGGCACCGACGCGCAAGCGACGGTCTCCGTACGCCTGTCCGAACAGGGCCTCGTCGCCACCGGCAAAGCCAGCGACCCCGACACCCTCGTCGCCAGCGCCCGCGCCTACGTCCACGCCCTCAACAAGCTGGAAGTCCGCCGCGCAAAAGCAACCGGCGCCGCGGCTTAGGCAGGGTCCTCGCCAGTTATTCCGGGCACGCGCCTGTCTCAACACTCCCCAGGTGGCAGACCGCTCGACCGGCTAAGCACACCCCCTCCGTCTCGATGCTCCGCATCGATCCACCTCCCCCAGTCTTCGACTGGTGGAGGCAATGCACCGTTGTCTTGCCTCCCTCAGTGCGAAGCACTGGGGGAGGTGGATTGCGCGCCCTCGCGCGCAAGACGGAGGGGGCACACGCCCGCCGTTCTTACCCACGGGGGAAGGAGACCCTCAGCACGCGCTCTGGAAGCGGACCCTTAGGTCCGCGTTCCCCGCGAAAGCGGGGATCCAGACTCACTTCGCAAAGAAGCTGGACCCCCGCCTTCGCGGGGGACGCGGCGGTGAGACCGAATCAACTTCCGCGGAATCCAAACCATCCCAACCGCCCAAAACCCCACGCCCACAACGCTCCACGCCCCGCGCACCTGTAGGACAAGAAAACCTCCATCCCCGCCCACCTGCACCGCGCGTATAATCACGCCCATGCAAGTCGACCTCTTCAGCCTCCCCGTTCCCAACATCGGCCGCATCGCCGCCGATGGGCTTGTCCATGCGCGCGACCTGCTCGGCTATCTCTTCGCGCGCTTCTTCACGCCGCAGGACATCGCCCGCGAGATCGTCATCAAGGCCGACGTGCGATCCGACTTCATCCGCTGGCTCCGCATCGTCGAGGACATGCTGCGCCGCGTGCTCTTCATCGAAGCCAGCGCCATCGCGACAAGCCTGCCGCCGCCAACCCCGCCGCGCGCTAGCGTGTCGAAAGCCCGCAAGCCGGGCCCAACCTTCGACCTCGATGACATCAACACCTGGCGTCCCAGCTTCCGCATGACGCCGCCGGCCTCGCGCGCCGGCATCCGCACAGCAAGGCGCATCAAGCAAAAGCCGCGCACCCTCGTGAAGACCCGCCCGCTCGCCCTGCGTATGCAGGCGCTGCTCGAAGCAGTCCACGATCCGCACCGCTTCATCCAGCGCCTCGCCCGCCGCCTGCGCTCCGGCCTCGACCGCTTCCGCCATCTCGCGACCTCGCCGCGATGTTTCTACGCGCTGGCGAACCCGACCCTGCGCCATCTCTCCGCCGAATGCGCCCCGCGCTTTACCGACAGCTCATGAGCCATCAGCACCGCCATCCGCCCGACCCGCAGCCGCCTGCGGGATCGCGAACCTGCGCGCCAAGCCCAGACCTGGAAGCGGACAACTTGTTGTCCGCGTTCCCCGCGAAGGCGGGGATCCAGACTCACTCAACAAAGAAGCTGGATCCCCGCCTTCGCGGGGAACACGGTGGAGAAAGCGGAAGAACGACAGGAGATATGCTCGCGCTCACACGCCGGCTCACCACTACTCATCCCCCACCACTCACGCTAAACCACCGCCATGATCCTCGCGCCCGTCACCCTCGAAAACGCCTTCGTCCGCCTCGATCCGCTCGAAGAGCACCATCGCGATCCGCTCCGCGAAGCAGGCGACGACCCCGACCTGTGGCGCTTCGCCAACGTCAATCTCGACAACACGAATTTCGATTCATGGATCGACCACCGCCTCACCGAAATCGCAAAAGGCGCCGACCTCACCTGGGCCGTGTTCGACAAGGCGTCGAACACCTATGCCGGCTCCACCAGCTATCTCGCCCACGTCCCCGTGCACAAACGCGTCGAGATCGGCTGGACCTGGTATGCCAGGCGCGTCTGGGCCGGCCCAGTGAACCCATCCTGCAAGCGCATGTTGCTCGCCCACGGCTTCGAAACGCTCGGCCTCAACCGCATCGAACTGAAAGCCGACGCCCGCAACCAGCGCTCGCGACTGGCAATGGAACGCTTCGGCGCAAAATTCGAAGGCATCCACCGCGCCCACATGATCCGCCCCGACGGCCGCCTGCGCGACACCGCCTGGTTCAGCGTCATCGCGCAAGAATGGCCTGCCATCCGCGAGGGCCTCGATGCGCGCCTCGAGGCCCTCGCAAGATGACGCCCGAGCAGATCGCCATTTCCAGCGCGCTGTCCGAGCACATGAGTTCAAACCGGCTCATGGACATGGAAGCGAAGATCGTCGCGAAGCACGGACGCGCGGTTTACGACACGGCGCGTCACATCATCGAAGAGTCGATCAACCAGCCGATGGACTGGTCACGCGACACAATGGAAGACGGGCTCTCGCGGATGGCCGCGATGCACCGCGAAAAATACCCGTGGCTGTCGGCCGATGCGCGCAGCGCGCTCGCCTTCATTTTCACCTTCACCTGGAAATAGCTGCATGAGCGCGCAGATCACCTTCGACGATTTTCTCAAAGTCGACATCCGCGTCGGCGTGATCGTCGCGGCCGAGACTTTCCCGGAAGCACGCAAGCCGGCGATCAAGCTGCGTATCGATTTCGGACCGGAGATCGGCGAGAAGAAATCCTCCGCGCAGATCACGAAGTACTACGCGCCTGAAACGCTCGTCGGCAAACGCATCCTCGCCGTCGTGAATTTCCCGCCGCGCCAGATCGGCAAATTCATGTCGGAAGTGCTGACGCTCGGCGTGCCGGACGAGCGGGGCGAAGTCGTGCTGATCACGCCGGATCTCGAAACGCCGATCGGAGGGCGGATGTTCTAGGTGTCGCCCTTGCGGGTCGAGCACGCAGCGGCGGCTTTGCGCACGGTGCGCAGTTCGCTCATCAGCGAGACCCAGCGGTTCGCGCCGATGGCCTCGACCAGTTCGGCCTGCACCTTCGTCCATGCCGGTGTAGCCTTGTCGAGCTTCGAGCGCCCCATCGGCGTCAGGCTCAACACGCGCTGCCGCCGGTCGGCTCCACGCTCCACCGCGATGAAGTCTTGATCCGAAAGCGGCCGGATCGCGCGGGGCACGCCCGAAGCGTCCATGCCCAGAGTTTCAGCGAGTGCGCCGACAGTCATCGGGCCTGTATTGCCCAGGGTCATCATCAGGTTGAACTGGTGGCCCGTCAGCCCGAAGGGCGCGAGCGCAGGATCATAAGCCGCCACAACAGCCCGCGAGGCGCGGGCAACATGGCGAAGAATGCAGGAGTCGGTCGACATCGCCGACCCGGTCGGCGCCCCGGCAGACGCGGCCGCAGCCACGGATTCAACCGTGCCGCCCTTTCGCGAAGCGAGCTGGTCCGGCATACCAAAACTGTCCGACATTGCCTTGCGGCAATCCTGATCCCGATTGAAGGCGTAACGGGGCCCGGCTTACCGGTCAACGCCGCCCTGCAAGCCATACGCCGCACAGAACCAGCGCGCATCCGGCCAATTGCACCTGCGTCAGGCTCTCGCCAAACAACGGCCAGGCGATCATCGCCCCCGTCACCGGCTGTATCAAAAGCAGCAACCCCGCCAGCGCTGCTGGTGTCCGGCCCACGCCCGCCACAATCAGGCCCTGTCCGATCACATGCGCCACAACGGCCAATGCCAGCGGCCAGACGAACCAGGTCGGGTCCGGCGGTATCAGCGCTTCATTGCGAACGCCCGATGCAATCGCCGACACGGCCAGCGTTGCGGCCGTCGACCAGAACAGCACCTGCATCGCGGTTTCGGTGCGCCGGGCCAGCTTGGCGAAGAACAGGTAGAGGCCAACCATGACGGCGGCGAGCAAGGCGAGAAGATCGCCAGCCAGCGCCCCCGAATTCCCCGCCGCCGCGCCCTGCGACAGTAAGAAAGCGCCGAGCAGGGCAATGGCCAAAGCCAGCAGCCACACATTCGTCGGCCGCTCCTTCAGCACGACCCAGGCGACCAGCCCCACCGCTGCGTTCCCCAGGTTCACAAGGAAGGTCGCGTTCGCCACCGACGTCATCACGAGTGAGGCGTGCCAGAAAGTTATGTCGAGGCCGAAGAACGTGCCTGCCGCCAGCGCCATCAGGGACGGCCGCCCAAGTTTTCCGCCGCCCGCATATATGACGATGGCGATCATCGGCAGCGCAAACAGGAAGCGCCAGAACGCCGTTGCCTGTGGTCCGAATTCGGAAAGCCGCAGCCCGATCGGCGCGAAGCCGATCGCGATGGCGCCGCCGATCATCATGGCAGGGCCGATCCACGTGGCGGTTGGCGTGGCGGCGGGCGCTGTCAAACAGGCAATCCGATGCGGGAGCGAATATCGGCGGCAGATACGCCCGCCTCGCGCAGGGCCGCAAGGGTCAGCGAGCGATCACGCTTCGCATAGCGCTTACCGTCCGGGCCGGTCAGCAAGCGATGATGCCGGTAAACCGGCGTTGGCAGTCGCAAGAGTCTTTGGAGCAGCACATGAATATGCGTCGACGCGCGAAGATCCTCGCCGCGAATCACCTGGGTTATCCCCTGGAGTGCATCATCATGTACGACTGAGAGGTGGTAACTCGTCGGCGTATCCTTGCGGCCGAGAATCACATCGCCGAGCAATTCTGGACGCGCTGTTATCTCGCGTTCCGTATTCGATCCGTCATCGCGCTCTACAAAAACCAGCCGCGCGAAATCTTCGCCTAGCAGGTCCTGTGAGTATTTTATCGAAAGCCGCCACGCGAAAGATTCGCCGCGTGCCATGCGCGCCTCTTCCTCGTCGGCGCTCATCGGGTGTTGCGGCCCTGTGTATATTATCCCGTCAGGTCCTTCGCCCGGCTCATGCGGCGCAGACAACGATGACGCTGCAATTTCCCTGCGTGTCAGAAAGCAGCGATAGACCACGCCAAGCTGGCGCAATGTCTCGAGCGCTGCAGCGTATTCTTCCAGATGCTGCGATTGTCGGCGAACCGGCTCGGGCCAGCGAAGGCCAAGCCAGGCGAGATCTTCGTAAAGCGCGGCTTCGAATTCCGGCCGGCAGCGCGTCGCGTCGATATCCTCGATGCGCAGCTGGAAACGCCCGCCCACAGCCCGCGCGGAATCGTGCGCGAGTATCGCTGAATAGGCATGACCGAGATGGAGAAGGCCGGTCGGGCTGGGCGCAAATCGCGTTGAAAAGCTCATTGCGCCCAGCCGGGCCTGGACTACTTGCTGTGTTCGACCTTGAGGCCGAGCTGCTTCAGTTGGGCCGCCGGGTCCGCCATTGTCGTTCCCATCAGGCTCTCGCTCAGCGCCGTGAACGTCATCGGCTGCGCCGGCTTGAGGCCGATGTGCAGCTTGCCGCCCTGCATGATGAAGTTCGAGAGCGGGTTGATGTAGGGCGCGAAATCAGGCGTTGCGCCGAGCATGGTGAGCATACCGCCCGCCATCTGACGCAGGGACTCGCCGGTCTGGCCTTCCATCGGATTCACGCCCGAAGGATCGCCCGCCGCCATGATCGGCGCGAGGTCCGCCATCAGGTTGAACATCTTGTCGAGGCCGCCGCTGTCGACGACGTTGATGTCGACCAGCTTCAGCGTCGACTTTTCGTCGAACACCTTGGCGATCGCCATGTCGTCGGTCTGCATCGGATCTTCCGGGATCAGGTCCGACACCGCCTTAAAGCTCGGGAAGCCGCCTTCATACTTGGTGGTGAACTGCATCAGCTTTTCGCCGCCGAAGCCGAGGTCAACCTTCGCGTCGCCGGAAGTCGCGTTCCAGTTCCAGCCGAAGTTGAAATTCAGGTTGGGCTTGGCGAAACCATTCTTCTCGAGCGCGGCCTTGATCGCCGTCATGTCCGGCATCGCCGGGGCAAACTGCGCGTCCGGATCGGACGGGTCGGGCATGTAGGCGCCGGTGGCGGCTTCGGCCATGTCCATCATCGCAGCGATGTCGAAGACTGCGTTCTTGGCCGTGCCGGTGATCTTGGTCGGGATGAACCAATGAAATTCGCGCGCATCCAGCGTGGATTCGCCGATCGACATCAGTTCCTTGCCGGCCACGTTCAGCTTCTGGTTCTCGAAAATATAGCTGCCGAAGCTGACGATATCGGTCTCGGTGCGCGGCGGGGCGACGCCCTTGGCGATGTAGCCGTAGAGCTTGTCGAAGCGCAGGTCTTCCATGCCGAGATAATCGACCGAGTACTGGAAGTTGATCGCCGGCGTCTGCATGAAGTCGCTCGCGCCCATGTCGATCGCGTACGTCATGTCACGGGCGTAGCTGGCGTCGAAGTCACCGCCGCGCCAGCCGCGTGTCGCCATCGACTTCGCGCCGAACGTGGCCGACATTGTCTGGCCCATCTGCGTCATGCCGAGATCGGCCTTCATGTCGTAGCTGGCGAAGGTGTCGATACCAAACGAACGGAAGATGCCGATGTACTGCTGGACGAACTCGCCGCCCGGGCCGGCAAGGCCGTAGGGGTCGGGGGCAGGCGCCGCAGCAGTAGCTGCGGGAGCCGCGACCTCAAACGGGCGCAGGACGATGTCGTTCAGGATCACGCGGCCGAAGGTGAGGTCATAGCGCTCCCAGTTCGTGGCGAACATCGACTCGTCAAAATCGAAGGGCTCAGTGTCAGAAGGCATGTCCGCCGGATCGGAAGCATCGGCCGGGAGTGTGGGGTCAGCCGGGTCAGCGGGAATGGCGACATCCGTATCAGCGGGGACGCCCGTCATCGCGTTCAGCATCGCCGCCATGCCGAACAGCGAAACGCCCTTGGCGTCGATGCGGCTGGCGAGGGGAGCGGTTTCGGTGAGGCGCTGGCCGGCGATCCGCGCCTTGGCGAACTCGGCGTCGAAATCGAACAGGCGCAGTTCCTGAATGCCGAGACCAACCTGCGGCATGTCTTTCGGCGTCAGTTTGACGTCGGTGAGCAGGGTCGAGCCCGAAGCGGCGTCGAACGAGAGATTGCCCCAGGTGATGGCGACATCTTTCGGAAGCGCATCGCGCAGGCCGGCGATATCAGCTGCCGCCGTGGCCTTGCCCTTGAACGTCTCGCCCGCGAGTTTGGTCGCGAACGCCTCCACCGACTTCGCGTCGACGTCGAGTGCGCCAAGCGCGCCCGAACCTTGTTGGCTGCATCCGGCGGCGAATGCCGCTCCGAATGCAAGCGCTGCAAAACCCGCCCTAAAAGCGCGCATAAGTCCCTCCATGGCCTTGGAGAGACGCATAACCGAGACCGCGCGCACTGGCGAGCCATCACGTGCGCAGAAACGCCTGCATTAATTTACTTTAGGGCGCATCCGTTCGGACGCGTTCTGCCGATGGGATCAGTTCTGCGTCCCACGCAGGGTTTCCCACTTGCGCGACGGGTTCAGCATCGCGCGGAAGTATTCGCGGTTCGACTCCATCAGCGCCTTGGGCATGTCGGGGCCGGCGATCTTCTCGGCTTCCTCGAACTTGCCCTGGATGCCAAGGACAACGACGAGGTTCTGGGTCACGCGGCTGTCGGCACCGGGCAGGGCGATCGCCTGCCGCAGCGTCTGCTCGGCAAGGCCCGGCTTGCCG
>JAUYSA010000484.1 GCA_030696545.1 Hyphomonadaceae bacterium | reverse complement strand
CTACTCCGAAACACCCCACGGATCGTCCGTCGAAATCTTCGACGCGCAAACCATGCAGCATGTCGACACCCACAGCCTTGGCATGACCGAGGAAGGCTCGCTCACCTGGGTTGACCATTATCGCGGTGGCTGGATCGCGGGCTTTGCGCACTATGCCGAAAATGGCGGCGTGAAGTTCAAGGACCACACCTTCTCCAGCGTCGTCACCTACGACGCCCAATGGCGCCGTACCGGCGGATGGCTATTCCCAAAGCCCGTAGTGGAACGCATGGCGCCCTATGCAGCTTCCGGCGGAGCGCTCGGGCCGGATGGGTTGCTATACATTCTCGGGCATGACCGTCCCGAGATGTACGTGCTCGGCAGGCCCGTGATGGGCCCCACGCTGATCCACATCGCCACCATCGACCTGGAAGCCGAAGGGCAGGCCTTTGCGTTTGCCGACGGCCGCACGATCTATGCCATCGACCGGCGCAAAGGCGCCGTGCGCGAGATCAACCTGCCTTCGGTGAATGTTTCGACGTTCGCCACTGCACGCACGTTTCGTTAGGCCGTCGAATGGCCGCTATAGGCCCCATACCGTGAGTTCGTAATGTTTGGCCGGCCTGTCCGCAGTCGAGGGTTCAGTTGACAGTCGCCTAATCTGATTAAAAGGGCCGCGAAACAATCGCGGCCCTTTCACTTGATTACAAACGCGAGCCTCCTGAAGGTCTGAAGAACTTCGCAGATCGTTTGTCTGTGGCGCAGTTACCAGGTCACCCGCGCCTTCAGATAGTAGAAGCCGCCGTTGAAGCCGTAGGGCGAGCGCTCGCCATACCTGGCGCCCGCAATGCCGGCCCAAGGATTGTCCACCGGATACTCGTCCAGCAGGTTCTGCGCGCCCGCGATCAGCTCGATATTCTCGGTGACTTTGTAGCCGACTTCGGCGTCCACCAGGAAGGCAGCCTCTCCGTCGATCGGCAGCGTGTCGTCCTCGAGGTGGGCTTCGTAGTATTCGCCGTAGTAGTTCACCCGGCCGAGCAGCCGCCACTGGCCCTGCGTGTTCGTGACGGAGAAGTTCCCCTTCACTTTCGGCAGGGATTCCTCCAGCTGACGCACGCGGACCGGCGAGATCGTCTGGCCGGCATTCTCGACGCTCGTCTCCGTATAGTTCATCGCGAGTGTGTAGTCAGTGTCGCCCAGGTCGATGAAGTCCACGGGGCCAGACAGCACGACGTCGATGCCGCGAGTCTCGGTGTCGAAATCGTTGTTGAAGAACGAGAACGCGATCAGGTCCTCGAAGCCCGTGAAGTTCGCACGATCCAGCACGTTGGCGTTGTCGAGGATGGTGAGCAGTTCGCCGGTACGTGTGGCGCCGCCGGTGGCGACGTTGTTCTGGTCCGCAAGGAATTGCAGGGCCGCCGGGAAGTTGATCGCCGAGGAGCGTGAGATGCGGTCCTCAACTTCGATCTGGAACAGGTCCACCGTCAGGACGGACGACCCGATGTCCAGGGCGCCGCCAACCGTGAAGTTCTGAGATTCTTCAGGCCCGAGGGTCGGACGCGCAAGACCGAGGCCGCCACTCGCGACTGTTGCGGCGATGTAGTCCGCCGCAATCTGGCCGGCCGGGCTGCTCAGAGGGAAAGTGCCTTCATCCTGCAGCTGGCCGTTGGAGAACTGCGTCGTCACGTTGATGACGTTCGCCTGTCCCGTCGTCGGAGCGTGGAAGCCGGTCGACAGGGTGGAGCGCAGGCGGAAGCCGTCCATCACGCGCCACAGGCCGCCGATCTTGTAGTTCGTGGTGCCGCCGAAGCTGTCATAGTCCTCGTAGCGCACGGCCGCCTGCAGCGTCACCGCTTCAGTCACATCGGTTTCGAGGTCGATGTAGTAGGACGTGTTCGACTGGCTGCTCTTGCCGGCCGAGACCGGCGTGAAGCCACCGAAGCCGTTCGACGAACTCGAGAAGCCCTGCCCCAGCGGATAGGCTGACGAAGGCGCCGCCAACGATCCGAGCGCGTAGGACGCCGGATCGCCAGCGCGAACCTCGAACTCCTCATCGCGCCATTCGAAGCCGAACGCGATGTTGAGGTCAGACGCGAAGCCCACGGGAAGCCCGTAGCCGAAGTCCAGGTTGAACAGCTTCTCGACCTGCCCGTATCCGCCCGGGTTGAACGACGTGGGTGTGTTCGGACCAAGCGATGCGTTGATCGTGTTGCTGATCAGGAAGTCCGACTGGTTGTCGCCATAGCGATAGCTGACGTCGTAGTTCAGGCCGGCAATCCACGGAACCTCGCCGCGCATGCCGAGTGCGATCGACATGTCCTCGAGCTTGCCGCCGAAGCGCGGCGTGAAGCCGCCCGGGAAGATCTCGACGAACGAGAAGCAGTTTGCGCTGGCCGTCACCGCGGCAAGAACCGCCGGGTTGGGCAGCAGTCCGCCGCCCGCCGTCAGCGGGATACCGGCAGGGCAGTCGCCGGCCGTGTTGACGCTCAGGTCGCCGACGAGAACAGACGCCACGCCGCCATTCGCTGCCGCCAGCGGAGCGCCCGTCACCGGGTCGACCGTGGGTCCGGCAAACACGCCCGGACGGTTGGTCGGGTTGCGGAAGTAGAAACCGCCCTCGACTTCGCGCTGGGCATAGTTTCCGAACGCATAGAGCTCGTGCTTGTCGTCCAGGTCGTAGCCGAAATTGGCGTAGAGCTTGAAGTCGTCCTTGACCTCCGGCTGGCCCCAGATCTGCGCCGGATTTCCGACAGCCGTGTTGCCCGCAGCGATCAGCGCTGCCGCGTCATCGCGCTGCGAGGACCGGTCGGTGGCGTCCGTCTGCTGGTACTCGCCCGACAGGTTCAGGAAGCCGTTCGTGCCGATCGCCATGCCGACATTACCGGCGACCTGATAGGAGGCGCCGTCGCCCTCATAGGTCTGGCCCCACTTGGCTTCGACCGATCCGCCCGACGTGTCGTCCTTGAGGATGAAATTGATGACGCCGGCGATGGCGTCGGATCCGTATTGCGACGACGCGCCATCGCGCAGCACTTCGACCTGCTTCAGCGCGATTGCCGGAATGGTGGAAATGTCGGCGCCCTGGCTGCCGTCCGAAATGCCGCCGCCGAGGAAGGCGATGACGGCCGCGCGATGCATGCGCTTGCCGTTCACGAGAACAAGCGTGCTGTCTGGCGGAAGTCCGCGGAGGTTGACCGGGCGGACAAGGGTCGCAGCGTCCGAGATCGGCTGCGTCGTGACGTTGAACGACGGCACGAGCGTGCGGATGATGTTTACCGCATCGTTGTCGCCGGAGTTCACCAGTTCTTCGCCCGACACCACATCGACCGGTGCGATCGAGTCGATCGCCGAGCGGGCCTCGGTGCGCGTGCCCGTGACGATCACCACGTCGCCCTGGCCGCCAGACTGCTGCGCCACTGCCAGCGGAACCCCGACGGTTCCGATCGCCAGCAGCATCGCGGCGCTCCGCAACAATTGCATTCTCATCGTCCCGCTCCACGTCAGTTGAATGACGCCCGACCATTTCACTGACGGGGAACCTGCACCAGACACTTCGCGCCGGAATTGAGTCTCACGATCATGCCGTGAAGCAATCGACTCCACATTTTCCGGGTGCTTCCCGATAACTCCAGTAGTCGCTGCGGCAATGCAACTGACGGGTCAGGCTCTGTCAGGGCCACTCTAACAGCCGGCACACTCGGCAAGGGGCGGGATATTGCCCAAGCGACCGACCTCACCCAGGCTGGAGCTTTGGGCCTCGGCAGGCAGGCAGCTCTGAACCGACGTTGGGTCAGAGCGCCGATCGGCGCACTACACGATCGACTTCGCAGCAAGCCGACGCGTCAGCGTCTAGGCAGCGCAGCTCGCTCGCAGGCAGGCGCTTCACGACCAGGCTCAAGAGCACAGTGCAGGCCTCCGCCCGCGCCTGCGATGCCGTCATCAGCATTTTTCGTCTCCCCAACCGGTAATTCCGGCATGGGTTATGGAAGCAGCAGCGCCGGCAATCCGATATTGGGGGTGTACCCGGGTTTCCCTGGGGTTGAGGTGCACTACCGACAAACCCGTCGACTCGATCACCACCCGTGACCGCGGTGTGCGATCGACTACGGTGTGACTCACGAACGGCGGAAAAGGGCCCGAGTTCGCCGTTACCCGGAATGTGGCAATCCGCCTGGGTCGATCCAAAGCGGCCAGTCAAAGACGGTGCAGCGTTGCGGCGGGTCATCGCCCAAACTCGGTCGTTCGTAATCTTGCCAAACGCACGTTGGCTAAGCGGACCGAACTTCGGTGCCCAGGCGCGGATCATCTCGTCACTCACATCGACGCCACGATGAACGAGCATCTTTTCACCATCGCGCGACTGAGCGTGAAGCGAAAGTAGAGCCGCACTGCGTGCTGAATCACGGCCGGCAGGCGGTGCCGTTTGTACGAAATTCGCGGCATCGCGGTCTCCATCAATCCAATAGCCACGGCCTGTGCAGAAACTGGTTGGCGTCATTCCAGTGAGTTCGGCCCGGCAACGATTTTCGCGTCGTGAAACGCACCGACCTCGCGGTCGGTGTAGCCAAGCTCCGCCAGAATCTGGTCGGTGTTCTCGCCGAGGCTCGGCGCCCGCCCCGGGGGAATGCGCTCGACCCCAGAGAACGCAATTGGATTGCCCGGCGTCAGGTACGCGCCGATCCCCGGGTGATCGAGTAGGGAGAACATGGGATTATCGACGGAGCAGTCGGGATCTTCCTCAACCACTTCCTTGAACGTGCAGTACTTGGACCAGGTGACGCCAGTCTTGTCGAACTCGGCCGCAAATTCTTTGACCGATCGAGACGAGAAGAACGGTTGCAGCACCTTGGTGATTTCCGCACGATGCTTGAACCGTGCGCCTTCCTTGCTGAGATCTGAGTTGAGCCGCAGGGCAAGCGCATCGAAGGCGCCCCTTGTATCGGTTGCACGCTGGATATTGTCCCATTGTCGGTTGGTCAGCCCGACGACGATCACCCGCGCCCCGTCCTTGCAGAGGAAATCCTGCGCATAGGCGCCGTATAGGGAGTTTCCCATTTTCGGGCGGTCGTAGTTGTTGACGGTGACCTCTCCAATGATGCCGAGATTGCCTAGCATAGCGAGCGCCATGTCCTTCAGGGCAAGCTCCACAAGCTGGCCTTCCCCCGTGCGGCTTCTGTGCCGTTCAGCCGCGAGGATTCCGAGTGCTGCCTGCTGACCGGTGATGCAGTCCCAGGCCGGCAGCACATGACCCACGGGCTCTTTCGACCCTTCTGGGCCTGTCGCAGCAGGAAATCCAACGGCGGGATTCACAGTGTAATCGACCTGTGGTCCGCCGGCGCGGTCTCCCTTGATCGACAACATGATCAGGTCATTGCGGTGTTGGCGCAGCGCATCATAGTCCATCCATCCGCGCACGCGCAGATTGGTAAGGTAGATTCCCGCCTGCGGACCAGGCGCGCAGATCAGCCGGGTGACGATTTCCTGCCCCTCCGGCGTCGTCATGTCGACGGCTATGCTGCGCTTACCCTTGTTAAGACCGGCCCAGAAGAGGCTGCGTCCTTTTTCAGTCACCGGCCAACGGTCATTGTCCAGGCCGCCGCGAATCCGATCAAAGCGAATGACGTCGGCGCCCATCTGGGCAAGGGTCATGCCCGCAAGCGGCGCCGCAACGAATGCCGCGCCTTCGACAATGCGAAGGCCCTCGAGAATCTTGACCAAGCAGTTCCTCCCTTGGGCTTTCTGTTCTCAATCCGCGAGGCCGGCCCTTCGTGCTCGCGCGAGTATCTGCCGGCAGGCCCGAAGGCTTGCTTCATCGATCATCTTCCCCCCGACGCTGATGGCGCCTCGTCCATCGGCCAGGGCTGCCGCGTATGCAGCCGTCATCTCCTGGGCCCATCCGATCTCCGACGGGGATGGCGAGAAGGCCTGGCACACGCGCGTCATCTGGTTCGGATGGATGCACCATTTGCCATCGAAGCCGAGCGATCGGCTGATGGCGCAAAGGCGCTCAAGCCCATCAGCATCCTTGAAGGCCGCGTAGGGTCCATCTATCGCGCGCAAGCCGTGCGCGCGCGCCGCCACCACGATTGCCTGCATGGCATGGTGCCAGCGATGGCCTGGGTACAAGGCGTCATGAGCATCGAGCCCGCCGATCGTTTCCTGCGCCATCTGCATCGACGCGGCAAAGTCTCCCGAACCGAATATCAAGGCCTCAAGTCGCCTGCTCGCCTGGGCGACCTCACGAATGTTGAGAACGCCTGCTGCCGTTTCGATCAGCGCCTCAAGGCCGATGGGCCGGCGAATTCCGCACGCCGCCTCGATCTGGTCCAGCATCGTATCGACGAAGCGAATTTCGTTCGCGCCTGAGGCCTTGGGCACGATGATCGTATCGAGCCATGGGCCTGCCTGTTCGACGACCGCGACAAGATCGCGGTAAGCGAAGGGCGTATCGACGCCATTGATGCGAACAGAACGGGTCTTGCCGCCAAAATCCAGCGACCGCAGCGCGTCGATCACGTTCTGCCGCGCAGGCCCTTTCTGGTCTGGCGCCACGGCGTCCTCAAGGTCGATGCAGACCTGATCCGCGTCACTGGCTGCCGCCTTGGCGATCATCGCCGGGTTGGACGCCGGCACAATGAGGACTGCCCGGACGATCCTTTGCCGGGTCGCCTCGCTCATGCGGCCCACTCCAGCGACGCCTGCATCCCGACCGCGCCCTCGCCGTTAGCCGTGAAAAGGTCTAGCCCACCGTCTGACCGGGGCGATCCGCTCAGGCTGATGCTATCGAAATCGAACAGGGGTCGAAGGCCGCGAAAGGTGAAACTGGCTGGCTGCTTGCCCGGATGGCGTCTCGTGGCCGCGTCAAAAAGCAGGATCGCCTGCGCGGGTCCATGGACGACCAGTCCCGGATACTTCTCGACCTCCGTCGCATAGGTCCGGTCATAGTGGATGCGATGACCGTTGAAGGTCAGGGCAGAGAACCGGAAAAGGAACACAGGATCGATACTGACCTGTTCGCTCCACGCGCAGGTAGGCAGCGGCGTCGGCGCCGGCGGTTGCCACTGGGCCGGGATGTTCATGTAGACGAGATCCTGTTCCTCGATCATTGCAAGGGAACCACGCGCACTTACCTCATGCTTGACCGTCACGAAGATGAGCGTACCTGCATTCCCGACTTTCTCCGCGATCTTCACGATGGTCGATGTCTTGCGGATATCATCGCCGATCCGCACAGGTTCCAGGAAGGTGCACCGGCTGCCGGCCCACATGCGCCGGGGCAGCTCTATCGGGGGCAGGAAGCCGCCGCGTTTGGGGTGGCCGTCTGGACCTACCTCGCCCATCGGAGCCTGGGGCAGGAAGTAAAGCCAGGTCCACAGCGGTGGCGCATCCGCACCTTGCGGAAAGGAGCCGGCTGGATTGCCACCGAGCGTAGCCGCCATCGCGCGCGCAGGCGTCGGCGAAACGGTATCCAGCAAGGTCTCGGTGCGCCCCACCCAATCAGCCCATGGCATCTGGCTCATGTCGTTTCCTGGAAACGAAGTCACGGTCAGGATGCAACACAAACAGCGGATTCCAAAGTGCCTCTGTGCGCCATACCTCAAGTAGCATCGTCAGCGCGCCCCCCCAAAGGAGCATCGCAGATCGGCCGTCTGCACCTTCACGCTACGTGAACGCAGATTCGGGTAGCAGAGTTGTTGGTCTGAGCGCCGTGTCGTTCCTCATTCGAAGCGATACATCTCGGCATCAGCGGAATGACCGATAAGGGCCAGTTGCTGCCTGATGGTTCACTGCGCTCAACGGCCGTTTTAGCCCGCTCTCCAGTCGTGCGCAGATCCTACTCTCTGGAGGGAGTCGAACTGGGGACCCTATGCCGTCAAATCCAGATCACCGTTCGATGTGAGGCCTAACGGCAGCCCAAGCAGTGGGAATGGCTCGCCAGCGATCGGGAAATCTCGCTCGCACCAGCGGTGATGGATGATCCGACTGCAAGATCACCAGCCCGGTCCCGGATAGGAGGGGCCGAGCGCGTGCCGCTTTGGCGCCCACCAAAACGACGGCCCGCAATTCCGGCAGCAACGACATCAATTGCTTTACGCTGCTGCTGCCGGCGTCAAGTTCGTCGCGTGTTATCTTTCTTGTCCCGTTCCACCATGGAACCGCATTCCAAGTCACCGTGAGTTCCCGTGGAATTCCTGCCTCGACCATGAAG
>JAUYSA010000425.1 GCA_030696545.1 Hyphomonadaceae bacterium | reverse complement strand
ACCTGGATCTGGACGACCGAGGGCGAGACCGCCTGAACAAGGTCAGCGAGATTGGGAAGATTGCCCCACCGTGCCTGCTGGCTGATGGCCGGCAGCGCCAGCTGGGCGGCCGCCGGGGCGGCGACCGAAGCCCCGCTCTGGTTGAACAGGGCGAAGGACGGAGCCGCGAGGGCGAGCGCACCGAGGCTCACACCCGCAATCAGCCCGCCGGTCGCGCCAATTACAGTTCCACGCTTCATGTCTGTCTCCGTGTCCGCACAAAATTCCAGAGAATGAATTTGGGTGCAGACTGTTGTTGAGCCAAGAGAGCGCCATGAACATGAAACGGGTCTGTCCCGAACATTAACTCGGCGCCGCGAAAGCCAAGTTTGCGTTGTGAATGTGGGCTTTTCCGGGCGGTTTTCGCGTCAGCCTGAGGGCGCGGTCACGATGGCCTCACGCAACCTTTTCTTCCGGCCAGCCGCCGATCGGCGGGGCGTCGAACAGGCTGGGCGGCACGTACTCCTCGCGGAACCACGGATTCTTCCGGCGATCGAAGATATCCCGCATCCAGGTAACGACGGTGCGGATGCGCGGAACACGCCGCGCGCTCTCGTGAAAGCTCAGCCAGACCTTCACCGAAGCCAGCGGTGGAATTGGCAGGGCCACAAGCCGACTATCCAATCTACTCGCATAACTCGGCATAACAGCTATTCCCGCTCCCGCCGCCGTCGCATTCAGCAGTGAAGCTGAGCAATCGGTGAGAATCGTGGGCTCAACCAGCCCGGCGATCTGCGCGGTCTTGTCCTTCCAGCCCGGATTCTCGGTGTAGTGCGCGTGATTGAGGATGCGGTGCTGGCCGACATCCAGCATACCCGCCGGCGAGCCATAGGTTGCGATGTAGTCGCGGCTGGAGAACGCGCAGTAGTGCAGCGTTGCAACGGGGAACGAAATTACTTCGGCCTGCTTCGGTTGATCGAAGCCGACGACCACGTCGGCATACCCTTGTCCCTGCTTGGGCAGATTCCGGTCCGACAGTATCGAAAGGCGGAGTCCGGGATGTTCCGCAAGGAAACCACCAAGGTTGGGTGTGATGCAGTAAGCAAGCACGCCGTCATTGGACCAGATCTTCACTTCACCTTGTGGCTTCGTCTCGTGTCCCTTGAGTGTGTTCTCCAGAGACTGACTTGCACGCATCATGGTGGTGACATGATCGAGCGCTTCAGCGCCCGCTTCAGTCAGTTGAATTCCTGTCGGCGAACGATCGAGAAGCCGTGCGCCAAGTCTTAATTCGAGTTGCCCGAGACGCTTCGAGATCGCAGACTGCGTAACGCCCATCTGCTCGGCTGCGGCGTTCATCGAGCCGGCAGTGGCAACCGCATAGAAGGTGCGCAGGTCGGACCAGTCGACCAGCTCACGGACCAGCCGTTCGCTTCCATCTTTGGTCGTCATAGCCGGTGTGCCCAAATGGCTGAAGCGCCACTCTCCAGTTTGTGGTCAAAGGTTAGCAAGAGATTAAAAAAAGAACGGCGGGTGGGTGATGGTGATGGTTTTGGATGACGCGCGCTCAGCGCTGCGTTCGCTCGGGGGAGAGCGATTGCATCCGCGCTACATGCCGGATGCGTCCGAGGCGATGATGGCTTCGGTGAAGCTGCATCATGCGGAAACCGAGCAGGATTTCGTCGATGTCCACGCCCTCGCCGTGGCCGAGCTTGGCCCTGGCCTGGCTTCGCTGGCCGAGATCAAGCGTGTCGATGGCATGACCAACGCGGCAATCTGGGTCATCCGCCGCAACAATACTGTCACAGGCTTTCTGGCCCCGCTCGCGCTGACCGCCGCCGGCGTCGCCGCCCTGACAGACGGCTCCTTCAACGCCGCCCGCATCGACCAGAAATGGGTGGCCCGCATGGGCGAGCCGCTCGCTGGCTTTTACTGCTGGTGCTACGCCGGCAAGGATCAGGTCAGCCGCGGCGCACTGGTGCTGGCCCTGCGCACCCTCATCGACAAGCATTTCCCCGACCTCCCCTTCTTCGGGAAGGATTCCACCGCCGCCGGCGCCAAGATCATGCGCCACCTCGGCTTCTTCCCCTTTGATGGCGTTGAACACCTGTTCTGGCGCTGCCGCACCGTGATGGATGCCGCCTGATGATGGCCGTTAAGAACAACCACCAGCGTAACGACCTCTGCGTCGAGATCGTTCGCGACCTCGCCGACTTCATGAAAGTCGTCGCCATCCGCGCGTCCGTGTTCCTCGCTGAACAGGACTGCCCCTATGACGAGGAGTTCGATCACAACGATCTCTCCTCGCTGCATCTTATCGCCTACCTGCGTGGTGAGCCGGTGGCGACCTTGCGCATCCGCTTCTTTGCGGGTTTCGCCAAGATCGAGCGCGTCTGTGTGATGAAGCACGTACGCGGTGGAGCCTTGGTGAAGCTGATGATCGAAACCGCTGTCGATATCATCGCGCGCAAGGGTTACACCCACGCCATCGGCTACATCCAGAAGCGGCTCGTTCCGTTCTGGAAGCAGCTTGGCTTCCTTCCGCGTGCAGGCCGCGAGGGCATCCGCTTTTCAGACTACGACTATGTCGAATTCGAACGCGAACTGGCTGTCCGCCACGACGCGATCACCATCGACAGCGATCCGTATGTCGTGATGCGACCCGAAGGCGAATGGGACCACGAGAACGTGCTCGACCGCTCAGCCCAACGCCCCGCGGTCGCATAGCTCATGGAAAATCCCGCGTGTCGCCTTCTGTGCATCGACCTTCAGGTCGATGCAGTACCCGGCTGTGAGCCGGAAGCATCGTCGATCTTCGGCGCCCGTCAGCTCCTGACGCTCGGCCGGCGCCTCGGCTGGAGCATCGCCCACGCCCGCCGCCGCACGCAGGTGGTGATCCGCTCGCGCAATGGCGCGCAGTCGGGCCTCAACCCGCTGATGACCGAGCAGGTCTTCTTCCATGATGGCCGCTCGATCGCCGACAGCCAGGGCTTTGCAGACCTGCTCTACACATGGCGCGGCGAGACCGTTTACGTCGCCGCTTTCGATCACGTGGCGTTGCTCTCATGCCTGCTCGCCTGCCACGAGCAGGGACCGAAGCTGGTTCTCATAGAGGACGTTCCCCCGCTGCAGACTCTCACCGATCCCGCAGCGGCGAAGGATTTCCGCGGCGCCGCCTCGCGCCTCGCCGCCGGCTCCACCACGCTCGGCGGCATTATCAAGGAATCCAGCCGCCGCCACGGCATCAAGGTCGCCTCATCGGGCGAACCGATTGGCCAATCCAGCAGGCCCATGCCAGTCTGATCCGACAAGAATAAGAAACGTCGGGGAGGAATATCTTGCGTCTTGCTGCGATAGCCGTCGCACTGGCTTTGGCCGGCTGCGCTACACCAACCTCGTTCACGCCGCGCCTGGCCGAACCGCGCCTCGCCGTCGTCGATGAAACTGATCTGACGGAAGCCCAGCGCGACATGCTGGCCAGCCGGTCGAGCCTCAACATCTACCGCACGCTCGCCAACCATGTTGACCTCTACAACCGCTGGTCGCCGCTCGGTCAGATCCTGCTCAACGGCTCCAGCATTTCGGCTCGCCATAGGGAAATGGCGATGCTGCGCATGGGCTGGCTCTGCCAGTCGCCCTATGAATGGTCGCAGCACGCCCGCATCGCCAAAGCCTCAGCAGGCATGACCGAAGCCGAAATCCGCGCCATCGCCGCGGATCCGCAATCACCACTCTGGTCCGACACCGACCGCGCCGTCCTCAAGATGGCCGACGAACTCCGCTACGAAGCCATGATCTCCGACGCCACCTGGGCCGACCTGCGCAAGACCTACTCCGACCAACAGGTGATGGAACTGTTCTTCACGTCAGCGCAGTACCAGCTCGTCTCGATGGCGCTCAACACGCTCGGCATCCAGATCGAACCCGAGGCCGTCGACTTCATGCCGACCGACCTTCCCCTGCCCGCCACCGCCACGCGCCCCACCGGCCCGCGCCTCGCAACACCGCGCGTCGCCCCGATCCCGCCCTCGGCCTGGACGCCCGAACAGCGCGCGATGATCACCCCGCAACTCCGTCCCAACGGCGAAGCCCTCAACCTCTACACCACCATGCTGAACCACCCGAAGCTCTACGGCCCCCGCGCCCGCTTCGGTTCCTACCTGCAGCGCGACGGCCTGCTCGACCCCGAAACCCGCGAACTGCTGATCATGCGCACCGCCCACAACATCCGCGCCGGCTATGAATGGGCGCACCACGAGGAATCCGCGAAAACCGCCGGCCTCTCCGCCGCGCAGATATCAGCGATAGCCACCGGCCCCTCCGCCCCCATCTGGACCGCCCGCCAGCGCGCCGTGCTCAAGGCAGCCGACGAACTCCGCCGCGAAGCGTTCGTCAGCGATGCAAACTGGGCCGAACTTGCCAGATACTACGGCATCAAGGAGCGCATCGAGATCGTTTACACGGTCGGCGGCTACACGATGACAGGACTTGCCATCAATTCACTCGGCATCCAGACAGAGCCGGGCTATCCGGCCATGCCGAGTTGATTCAGTAGAGCTTGAAGAGGGCGATCCCGTGAAACTGCAAACCATCCTTATGTCCGCCGCAGCCATCGCGCTCGCCGCCTGCACCCCGGCCGCCGAAACGCCCGCTCCGGAAGTGGCCGCCCCCGCAGACATCGCCGCCCCCACCCCCGAAAGCGGCCCCGCCGCCGAGAACACCACCGACACCCTCGCCTCCGCCCCGCCCGCCGACGCGACCACACCGGCGCCCGCCGCAACAATTCCTGCTGCCGCTCCGCCAGCCCCCCCCGCCGCTGCCGCCGGCCCGACGAAGGAAGAGCTCGCCAACGGCGCCGCCGTCTATGCGCGCACCTGCGCCATGTGCCACGGCCCGACCGGCGCCGGCACGCAGATGGGCGTCGGCCTCACCGCCGGCCACGAATACGCGGTCATCAAGGAAAAGATCACCAAGGGCGTGGTCAACCCGGGCGAAAAGATGCCCCCCATGGGCGCCGCCCTGTCAGCCGACGATCTCGACGACGTCTCCAAATACGTCGAAGCCGGCCTGCCGCAATAAGAGCTTACGCCCTCGTCCTTCGAGACGGCCTCCGGCCTCCTCAGGATGAGGGCTACTTTGCCTACACTGGTTTAGCCCTCATCCTGAGCAGCACGCGAAGCGTGCGTCCGTCGAAGGACGAGGGCGCGCTCCCCTAAACCATAATCGCCTTGCGCTTCGCCGCCAGCATCTCCGCTGACTGCTTCGCATCACCCATCGCGCGCGACACCCCCAGCACGCCCGACATCTCGCCCAGCAGCGCCAGCCCCGCGCGCTTCGCTCCACCCTTGCGATCACCCGGCGCCATCATCCCGCCCACGCGCTCGGCCAACGCATCCAGACCCGCCTCATAAGCCGCCTTCACCACCGGCCCCGCCCGCATCGCCTCGCCCGACAGCGACGGGATCGGACAGCCACGCTCCACATCATCGCGATGGCGCGGCGACAGGTAGAAGTCGACATACTTCTCGAGCCCCGCCTCGCCATACTTCTGCGCGAACCACCCCACCGTCTCGCACGCCTTCTCGAACAGCCGCGTCACCGCCGCCGCCAGTAGTGCATCGCGCGAGGAAAAGTGCGCGTAGAACCCGCCATGCGTCAGGCCCGCCTCGGCCATGATGCTCGCCACGCCCAGCGCTTCGAGCCCGCCAACGCGAACCCGCTCAGCCGCCGCCTCGACAATCGCCGCGCGGGTCTTTTCCTTGTGATCAGTAGAATAACGCGCCATCGCTTCAGCCAGATTTTTTCAGAAGCCAAGCGCTTCTGATGATACCCATCATATTTCCTGCACCACAAACCCGCAATGAGCGCCCGGACCATATTGCACTATAATATGATACCAGTCATATACACCTTCTGTCCGCTGGCAAAAGGCCTGTCTGCACATGACCATCACAGCGGCCCACGCCCCCAGCGGCGATCCGATCACCCGCTTCTTCGCCCGCGCCGGCATCCACTACGCATGGGTCGTCGCCTTCGTGACCTTCTTCGCCGCTCTCGTCGCAGCCGGCGCTATCGGCTCGGTCGGCGTCATGCTTCTGCCGCTACAGATGGAGTTCGGCTGGACGCAGGCCGAAATCTCCTCCGCCCTCGGCATCCGCCTCGCCCTCCTCGGCCTCGTTGCGCCCTTCGCTGCGGCCCTGTTCATCCGCTTCGGCCTCAGGCCAGTGATGGTCGCCTCACTCGTGCTCATCGCCGCCGGCACCGGCGCCTCGATCTACATGACCGCGCTCTGGCATCTCGTTGCCCTGTGGGGCGTTGTCGTCGGCCTCGCAGCAGGTCTCACTGCCCTTGTCATGTCGGCCACCGTCACCACGCGCTGGTTTGATACACACCGCGGCCTCGTCATCGGCATTCTCTCGGCCGCCACCGCCATGGGACAGCTCGTCTTTTTGCCTTTCATGGCGTGGCTGGTGCAGCGCGATGGCTGGCGCACAGCCTCGCTCGCCCTGTGCGCCTTCTACGCCATCGCCGTCGTGCTGGTCCTTCTCTTCATCCGCAATCGCCCCTCGGACATCGGCCTCCGCCCTATGGGCGCCGCCACCGACGCCGCGCCCGCAGCCCCGCCCGCCCCGCAAGGTAATCTCTTCCTCGCGCCATTCGAAGCGCTCGCCGTCGCCGTCCGCAAACCGATCTTCTGGATCCTCGCCGGCTCTTTCTTCGTCTGCGGCGCCTCCACCAACGGCCTCGTACAAATGCACCTCATCCCGATGTGCGGCGACTATCTCATTCCCGCCACCGCAGCCGCCGGCACGCTCGCCCTCATGGGTGGCTTCAACTTCGTCGGAACAGTTGCGTCCGGCTGGCTCACAGACCGCTTCAACCCGCGCATCCTCCTGCTGATCTATTACGGCCTGCGCGGCCTCTCGCTGTTCTACCTCCCGATCTCCGGCTTCGACCCGACCGCGCTCACCATCTTCGCCGTCTTCTACGGCCTCGACTGGATCGCCACCGTCCCGCCCACCGTGAAACTCACAGCAGATGCGTTCGGCCCCGCCCGCGCCACGCTCGTGTTCGGCTGGATCTTCGCGGCGCACCAGTTAGGCGCCGGCTTCGCGGCTTTCAGCGCAGGCCTGATCCGCACCGAACTCGGCTCCTACGCGATCGCCTTCCAGGGCGCCGGTATCCTCTGCATCGTCGCCGCCCTGGCCTTCGTCAGCGGAACCCGCCGCCGCCCCGCAGGCCCCGCCACCGCCGCCGCCTGACGCACAACCTGCGGGGGATTTTCCTAGCAGCATCAGGCGCCCGCAAGTCTGTCCCCAGAAACCGGCCGCGCCGCGCGCATCCGGCGCCTTGGCGCGACCGCCTCGCCGCTGCACAACAGCATGGAAAAGCTGCGGAACCCGGCATGTCGAAGCTGTATTTTTCCTACGCCGCCATGAATGCCGGGAAATCCACGGTGCTGCTGCAGGCGTCGTGGAACTATCAGGAGCGCGGCATGCGCACGCTCCTCTTCACCTCCGCGCTCTACGCAAAGCACGAGGACGGCCGCATCACCTCGCGCATCGGCATCAACGCCGACGCCACGCTCTACAGCGAAACCGACAACCTCCAGGCCCGCATCACGCGCGAGCACAAGAAGAAAAAGGTCGACTGCGTCTTCGTCGACGAAGCCCAGTTCCTGACCAAGGATCAGGTCTGGCAACTCGCCCGCATCAGCGACCGCCTCGGCATCCCCGTCCTCTGCTACGGCCTGCGCACGGATTTCCGCGGCGAACTCTTCCCCGGCTCCGCCGAACTCCTCGCCATCGCCGACAGCCTGCGCGAGATCCGCACCATCTGCCATTGCGGTCGCAAGGCCACCATGGTCGTCCGCCGGACCGCCGAGGGCAAAACACTCACCACCGGCAACCAGGTCGGCATCGAAAAATCCATGTACCTCTCCCTCTGCCGCGCCCACTGGGAAGAAGAAACCGGCCGCTGGCCTAAGGCCAAACCAAAAGCCAAACCCCGCGCCGCCAAAAAGAAGCCCGCCAAAAAAACCCACCTCCACCTCGCCGCCGCCAACACGGCCCGCCCACCAAGACGCGTGAAACGCTAACCTCGCCCGCCGTCATTCCGGACACGCGCAAAGCGCGTGAGCCGGAACCCGGGGGCCGCGCCCACCACTTGTCATCCCGGAAGCGCGCAGCGCTATCCGGGACCCATTGTGGAAGCACGACAGCCCATCAATGGCTCCCGGCTCTCCGCTCCGCTACGGCCGGGATGACAAGCCGGGTGATCACGAGATTGGGGGATAGCGTGACATCGAATTCGTAGGACGGCGAAAATTCTTCGCCCACGAATTCAATCACCTAGCCACAAAGAATGAGGGATAGCGCCCTCCAGATTCAACCGGGCCTGGGCCGGGGTTATTATCCAACCCATGACACGACCCAAACACGCGCAAACTGGACTGGTAATCCCGCCGCTTCCTCAGCTTTTGCTGACAGCGGTGCTGCGCGTATTTGCGATGCTCGTGTCGAACGTCGTCTCAACATTCCAGATGAGCTTCCGCCGTCTCCCCGTGATTGGCACACGGATGACGCCGGATGCTCTGCCCAGAATGAAGAACGACACCATCAAGGAAACCCAAACCGTCGCCGCAAGCGACACGCCCATCGTGCGTCACATCCCGGCTTGTCATCCCGGAAGCGCGCAGCGCTATCTGG
>JAUYSA010000294.1 GCA_030696545.1 Hyphomonadaceae bacterium | reverse complement strand
CATCCTGAAAGCTTCGGTCGACTCTCGAGACCTCCCTCATGTCAGTGCGGGGGCAGTATCGCATGGGTCTGGAGGGTGGGGATGGAGTGATTGCGTCCGTCCCCCAGCAGATAGAGCGGAAGGCCTTGGAACCGAGCGATTCCGGTGTCGGTTATCCCCCAATCTGACGCGTGAGATATGCGGGATCTGGCGGGAGATCTTCCCCCGTGAAACGGGGGAAGTGGATCGCGGCGCAGCCGCGAGACGTTGGGGGCGAGTTGTCGGGGGCGGCGCCTGTGGCTCGCCCCCATCCCCCCCTTCGGGGTACTTCCCCCGTTTCACGGGGGAAGAGCTGACCGTGAAAGCGGTGGGCTTGAGCCCCCTCCGTCTTGCGCGCAAGGGCGCGCAATCCACCTCCCCCAGTCCTACGGACTGGTGGAGGCAAGAACCGTTGCTTGCCTCCCTATGCGGAGCAAGGGGAGATGGATAGATGCGCACCATCGAGACGGAGGGGCGCTCACGGCGGCGAGCATGCCCTCGCCAGCCTCAGCCCGCCGCGCTTACAGTCGACGTGATGAAGCCGCCGCCGAGGATGGTGGCGCCGTCGGGGGCGGCGTAGAGGACGCAGGCCTGGCCGGGGGCGACGCCTTCTTCGGGCGTGTCGAAAGCGAAGCCGGGGACGCCATCAATCAGCGTCATGTGGCCGGGGATTGGCGCGCGTGTGGAGCGGACGCGCGCAAGCGCGGGCGCGCCTGCGGCGCAGGCTTCCATGAGGGAGCCTTCGCCGAGCCAGTTGCTTTCGCCGATCGCCAGCGCGCTGGTGAGCAGCGCTTCGCGCGGGCCGACGATGACGCGTTTGTTCGGCGCATCGAGCTTTGTCACGAACAGCGGCTCGCCCGTGGCGACGCCAAGGCCGCGGCGCTGGCCGATGGTGTAGCGGATCACACCCTCATGACGGCCCATGACGCGGCCATCCATGTGGACGATGTCGCCGGCCTCGACCGCGCCGGGGCGCAGCTTCTCGACGATGTCGGAGTATTTTCCAGCGGGGACGAAGCAGATGTCCTGGCTGTCCGGTTTGGCGGCAACCTGCAGCCCGAGCGCTGAGGCTGCGCGCCGCACGTCGGGCTTTTTCATGCCGCCGAGCGGGAAGCGCAGGAAGTCTAGCTGTTCGCGCGTGGTGGCGAACAGGAAATAGCTTTGATCGCGATCGGGATCAGCGGCGCGCGCGAGCTTGGCCGCACCACCCTCGATTGTGCGACGGATATAGTGGCCCGTGGCCATGCAGTCCGCGCCGAGATCACGGGCGGTTGCGAGGAGGTCTTTGAACTTCACGGTCTGGTTGCAGCGCACGCACGGGATCGGCGTCGAGCCTTTCAGGTACGTGTCCGCGAAGTCTTCCATTACTTGCTGACGGAAGCGGCTTTCGTAGTCGAGCACGTAATGCGGGATACCGAGCGCTTCAGCGACGCGGCGGGCATCGTGAATGTCCTGCCCGGCGCAGCAGGCGCCCTGTTTCTTCAGCGCGGCGCCGTGATCGTAGAGCTGGAGCGTGACGCCGATGACGTCATAGCCGGCGTATTTCAGCAGGGCCGCGACGACGGAGGAATCCACGCCGCCCGACATGGCGGCGACGACGCGGATCTGACTGCGCGGACGCGGATCGCCCGGGAACAGGTCGAGGTCGGCGCCGGAAAGATCGACGTCTGCAAGTTTCGTGAAATCGCAGAGGCCGTCGGCGACCGGGAGGTCGATTTCGACAGGCCCATTGCTTGAAGGAAGGGCAGGCCCGCCTCGGGGCCCGATCAGGGTGGTCATTGTGCGTCTCCCACGGGTTCAAGGCCCGAAGCAGGTTGCTGTTGCGGAGGCTCTTACAGGAAAGCGATGGCGAAAAACAGGCCTCTAGAACACCAGCCCCAGCGTGATTTCCCCGTATTTCTGGCGTTCGGCTTGCTGGTCGTAGCGTTTGGACTCCTCGGTCCAGGCGAGTGTCAGCCGCCCGCCGCCATGGGCGACGACCAGGCCGAGGCTGTTTTCCGTTCGCGTCTTGCTGCGTGAAATGGCCGAGCCGCCGCGTACAGGGTCTCCACTGTCTCCGCCCGGCTCGTCCACGAAAATGTCGTAGGCCTGATAGCGGCCGGTGGCGGATGCAAAGGCATAGGCGGACCATCCGGCGTGCGCCTTGCGCGACAGAGAGCCGCCGAGCGAGCCGGCGCGCGGGGCGCCGAAATCCGCATCGAGATTGGCGCCGATGCGCACGGTGAGCCCTGCATTCGCGGCGACGCTGACGCTGCCTGCTTCGATGCCGACGGCGGGCGACACGTCTAGCGCCAAGCTACCGCCGACCGGGATCAGGTTTCGCCAGCGTCGTTCCCAGCTTGCATTCGCGGCAAGCCGGTTGGTGATCTGATTGTCCCAGCCGCGCATGTCGCGGCCGTTGAAGATGCCGTGGAAGAATTCTTCCAGTGGCTCGGCCAGCGCGGATGGGCCGACGACGCCGGCATCGAGCTTCCATATATCCTGACGCGTGGCGTTCTCGCGCACGAGCAGGCCGGAGCCATGCAGCCAGCCGGCATAGGGCCGCTGATCCGCGGCGGGCGCGGCGGTATCGATATTGCGCGGCACGAAGAAATAGTGGCCGGCGCCGAAGCCTGCGCTCAACGTGTCGCCGGGTTCGCCGCCGGGAAGCCAGCCTGCGAGCGCCTGCACGGGTGTGGCCTTGCCCCACCCTGCGCTTACGACGCTGAGGCGGGAGCCGGAGGCGTATTCCTGTTCGGTATGCGCCCACTCGTCATTGTCGTGCATCAGCGTCACGGTCGTCTGCGCCGCCGCCGGGGCGGCGTAGAGCAGCAAGGACATTGCGGAGACGCGGCGGATCATCCCGCATGTCTAGGGCGTGCATGTGACAGGCTCAAGGCTTCGCAAGAGCCGCCTGCCGCGCTAGCCTTTGCCTATGTCGAATGCTCCGCCCGATCCGCCCTCGCCCTTCCACTTCCAGACCAGCCAGCCTCGGGAGCTGCTGGCATCGATCGAATTTGCGGCTGGGCAGGCGGAGCAGGCAGGAGACGATCACGGGGCCTGGCGCTGGCTGGTGATTTCCGTGACGCTGGCCGCGCAGAATGCGTGCCTGTGCGCGCTGGATACGGGCGATGAGTTTGGCACCAAGGGCATGACCCGCACCGATGCCCGCGCTGTGACGCGATGGACAAAGGACGGACGGCGCGGACCGCCGCCGCTGGCCGTGCGCGAGCCCAGGATTGTCTCGCCACTTGAGCTGCTGCGGCGCACAGGCGATCCGTTTTTCCTGCGGCCACCTTACCAGCTGCCGCTTAACCGGGAGATCAACAACGCGTTCGATGATCTGGTCGACCTGCGCAACACGTTCCTGCATTTCAGTGAGGATGGGTGGACGGTGGATCTGCGGGAGATACCGCCGCTGATCCTGGTGGCGTGCGGCGTGATCCGCCACCTCGCGGTGACGCAGCCTGTCTATCTCCGGCGCGCGGAAGCTCGGCATCGCGAACGAGTGTCAGCGGCGCTGGATCGCATCGAAGCGGCGATGGAGCATTATCCGGGGATGTGACTACTGTGTCGTCGTGGCGCCTGCGGACGCCACGCGCCAGATCGTGTTACCGACATCATCCGCCACCAGCAGGGCGCCATCGCCAGCGATGGCGACGCCAACGGGGCGACCGAAGGCCAGTTCCTTGTCGGCGTCGATGAAGCCGGTCAGCACATCGACCGCCTGCCCGGCTGGCTTGCCACCGGAGAACGGCACGTAGATGACTTTGTAGCCGCTGAACGGATCGCGATTCCATGAGCCGTGCTGTCCGACGAAGGCGCCGCTGGCGTATTCGGAGCCGAGCTTGGCGCCTTCGGCAAAGGCCAGGCCCAGCGATGCGGTGTGGGCGCCGACGGCGTAGTCAGGCGCAACCGCTTTCGCGACCATGTCCGGGTTGGCGGGCTTCACGCGCGTGTCGACGGTTTGACCGTAATAGCTCCATGGCCAGCCATAGAAGGCGCCGTCTTTCACGGAGGTGATGTAGTCGGGCACGAGGTTGGGCCCTAGTTCGTCGCGTTCGTTCACGGCTGTCCAGAGAGCGCCGCTCTGCGGCTCCCAGCCGAGGCCGTTGGGATTGCGGAGGCCGGTGGCGAAGAGGCGCTTCTCTCCCGTGACGCGGTCAATCTCCCAGATTGCGGCGCGGCCTTCCTCGGCGGCGAGGCCGTTCTCGGCGATGTTCGAGTTCGAGCCGACTGTGGCGTAGAGTTTCAAGCCGTCTTTCGAGGCGATCAGGCTCTTGGTCCAGTGATGGTTGCGTGTGCCGGCGGGGAGCGTGGTGAGGGTTTCGGGCGCGGCGGTCGATTTTGTCTCGCCCTGCACATACGGAATGCTCACAACGGCATCCGTGTTGGCGATGTAGAGTCGGCCGCCTGCGAGCGCCATGCCGAAAGGCGAGTTCAATCCGGTGAGGAATTCGGAGCGTGTTTCGGCGACGCCGTCGCCATCCTGATCGCGCAGAAGGGTGATGCGGTTGGCGGTCTTCGTGACGGCGCCGGCCTTCTTCATCGCTTCGTTCTGGAAGTAACCGACAATGCCGCCGCCATCGTCGGGCTTGGGCGGCGCGTTGGTTTCGGCCACAAGCACGTCGCCGTTGGGCAGCACGTGAATCCAGCGGGGATGGTCGAGTCCTGTCGCAAATGCTTTTACGGTCAGGCCCTGGGCCGCTGTTGGCAGCTGTCCGGCCTGCCAGCCTGTTGCCTGTGCGATCTTCACTGCCGGTATCAAGGACGTTCTGGGCTCTTCGAGGATGGGCGCTGCGCCCATGGCGATACTGACAGGCTGCCGCGCAGGCTCGGCGCATCCTGCAACGCCCAGCGTCACGCTGCCCGCCGCCAACATCAGTATTTTTCGGAATGCCATTGTCGAATGCCTCTGCGCATCAGCAACCTAACACAGAATGATCGGGGCGCGTTGCCGTTCCTTGGCGCGCCGGATCGGCGCCTATCGCTTGCGCCCAAGCGCGGCGAGTTCTGTATCCGGGTCGCCGCCGAGTTCGCAGATGGTCTCTTCCCAGCGCGCAAGGGCATCCCAGTAATAGTCGAAGATACACGGCGAACACCCGCGATGGCAGCAGGATTCATCGTCCGGCTTGTTGGGCGGGCGCGGGAATGCGGAGGGCGACGTCATCGCCCTCCGCTAACGCAATTCTCCTGCTGCGTGTAGAAGAAAACTATCTGCAAGGCTCGTACTCTTTGGCAGCGGCCTGAATCTCGGCACGGGTCGGCAAGTTAATCGGAGTCTTTGATTTTACGGTGCCATTTTCAAAATGCATGCTGGCCGAGCCGCCGCGGCCTCCGGAATTATTCCAAGCATAGTCAGATGTCTTGGTGCCGTCGTATAATATTCTAGAGTCAGTTTCGCGACCTTCGGAGCCAATAACCTCGACAGCTTTTTCGTAAGTCATGCCAAGCTTGACGGCTTGAAACTCGTCTTGGGTTATAATCGTACCGAGGTATCGCTTCACGTTGGTAGCGGCCCGAATGCAAGCGGCCTCGTGGCTTGAAACGGTCGCTGTGCTTGGCTTCGATGGGGCTTTAACAGACTGCAAATAAAGCTCCGTCGCCGAAGGGCCCGCTTCTCCTCGTTCCCACTCCTGCAGAGGAAAAGCAGACGCGATTGTAACGCCGCCGGCAATGAGAACGCCCACCGATGTCAGCGTGCCCAAACCCACAAGCGGCCTAAGAATGATGACGTTTGACCGAAGACCTCTGCCCACCCAAGCAACAGATTTTATGAGCAGATAGATTGCACCAAAAACAAGTGCGGAGCCGCCCGCAACGAAGAGGGCGTTGCTAAATGGGAGCACCTATGCGGTTCGACTCTGAAATGCAATGCTGAGAGCCATCGCCGCAGTAATGAGAAACCACAGAAGCCCAACGACGACGGTCAGACGTCGCAG
Source organism: Hyphomonadaceae bacterium (assembly GCA_030696545.1). GTDB lineage: Bacteria > Pseudomonadota > Alphaproteobacteria > Caulobacterales > Hyphomonadaceae > UBA7672. Next base: position 256 of record JAUYSA010000294.1, on the reverse strand, counting down.
CATTTCAGCAAGACGCACGCCCCAGTCTTTTTTGTCCTGCTCAATCTGATTCAAATCGCTCCCCCTGACGCGCCTCACTTACACTCGAACTGATCCGGGCTCTTGCCGTCGCCCGTGCCCTTGTAAACCGCCTGCTTAGGCCATGCGCACAGTTTGCGCGCGCCGCCGGAAGCAAAGCCGCTGTTGATTTCGTCCGGAGCCGGGCCGCCACTGACCCACTTGTCGAGGACATCGAGATAGTCGGCGCGATCCGGCC